>CADCON010000049.1 GCA_902803035.1 uncultured Ruminococcus sp. | reverse complement strand
GCGGAATTCTCTCGCCGTCCTCATCGACGCGCAGGATGATGAACTGGCCCGGCTGCGCCTTCGCGGCGACCAGCGGTGCTTCAATGTCCATCATGGTGACGGTGGGATTGAGCTCTTTTTTGCTGATGATCTTATACATTTGTTTTTCCTCCCCGGTTGAAGCAGAGTTTTTCATTTTGCTGATGGGTAAAATGTTGCGCAAAGTTCATTATATCATAAAGATACGGGAAATGGAATAAAAAAATTGCAACAATTTGATGACAAAAATGCATTGATTACTGGGATTTCTTTCAAAAACGCGCCGAACCGGTCTGATTTTGCAATTTGCGTTGAGCATTCAGCACAAAACGGCGGGAACGCACCCGAACCCGAAGCGCGTTCCCGCCTGTCATTGATTCCGGGCAAGGAATCATTCCTTCCGGAATGGTTTCCCGCCGCGTTTTTTTATCCCATGCGTCTGCCGCCCATTCTGCCGCCGCCGAAGCCGCCCATGCCGCCTCTGCCGCCCATCATCTGATTGGGAATTTCGGTAACCTGCTGGCCGTTGCAATAGATGGAGCCTCCGTTGAACTGCGCCGTTCCGTCGTAATCGAAGGTGGAATTGCCGCTGACGCTGATCGTGCCGCCGTTGACAATGATGTCGCCGTTGGAGTCGATGCCGTCGGTGTCGCCCGCGCTCATGGTAATGCTGATGGAGCCGCCGTTGATTTCAACGGTGGGAGTGCGGAAGGCGGTGGATTTCTTCGCGGCGTTGATGCCGTCGTCCCTGCCCGAAAGCTCAAAGGTGCCGCCGTTGATGCGGATGTAGGTGCCTTCGATGCATTCCGCCGCGCTGACATTGAAGCTTCCTCCGTCGATCTGCACCAATGATACGGCGTGAATGCCGTCGTCGCCCACGCTCATGGAAAAGCTGCCGCCGCCGATATAGACATAGCCAAGACTGTCGTCGTCCTCATTTTCGGCGTGAATGCCGTCGGTTCCGGCCTTGATAGTGAAGCTGCCGTCCGCAATGCGGATGGAATCGTTGGCATCCATGGCTTTGGAGGAAGCGGTGATCCTGTAGGAGCCGCCGGTGATTCTGAGGTCGTCCTTGCCGACAATGCCGTTGGCGGTGGAAGTGATGATGAGCGAACCTGTGCCGTTCAGCGTGAGGTCATCCTTCGAGAAAATGACGCCGTCGGTATTGGTGTCGCCGTCCGCTGTGAAGGATCCCGTGACCGAGAGGGTATTGTCGCCGGCGAGGGTGACGCACACCTTGTCGGCGTTCCTGACGTAAATGCAGGGGAAGTCGGCGTTGGTCATTGTCACGCCGTCGAGAACGATCTGCACCTTGTCTTCGTCGCCCGCGTCCACCAGAATCGTGCAGTCCTCCGCGCTGCCGGTGACGTGATACACGCCCGCTCCGGAGATGGTCAGGGTCTTACCGGACCGCAGCACCAGTTCCTTCGCCTCGCTGAGATCGGCGGTCTGCTGCAGGTCGCGTTCCGTGAACAGGTCGTCGGCGGAAAGCCCGGCGGAGGACGTTTTGACGACCGTTGCCGCGGACGTTTCCCCGTCGTCCACCAGCGCGGTCACTGATACGGACGTGTCAGCCGTTCCGGCATATGACGCGCTGTCTGACGAAGCGCAGCCGGAGAAGGGCAGCATGAGCAGTTGTACCGCGAGAAGTGCCGCGATGTAAATTCTGATATTCTTTTTCTTTCTGTTTTCCGCTTTGATGATGTCTTTCATGTCCTTGAACTTTTTCATAACATTACCTCCTGTGAAAGCGATTTTGATTGGCTCTTTTTTGTAAGCTCTCGCTTTTGATGGCTTTATTGTAAAAATCCAACCTTCAGCGGACTTAAAATATTCTGTGAAGAAATGGTGAAGAAAGAAATTCGCAGTTTTGCTGCCACCTGAGAAAAACATCTTGCACAACCGCAAACTATGTGCTATAATTAAAGCAGGCGCAAACTTATCATTCCATTGCTGCGGAGGGGGAGCGTGCTTTGAAGTCTATCGTCGGCGGCAGAAATATCATTGTCAATCTGCTGGTCAATATGCTGCTGAATTTTCGCTGGACCATTCCGGCGTGGATCGTCCTCGCGGCGCATTTTATCTTTCGGTTTCCGCCGCTGTGGGTGTTTTTTGCGGTACTCGCCATATGGCCGCTCAAGTGCCTTTTCTTCACGGTGATTCTGCGGCTGATCAGCTGGATTTCCTCCACGCCTTCGCCCGCACGGGTTCAGAGCGGCGGCACCCGTCTCACACGGGTGAAAACCGACGCGCCTTCGGTCAATCCCTATTCGGCGACCGCACAGAAGGAAGCGGAAAACCGGCGGATTTACGGCGGCGTGACCGGTGGCGAGGATTATTACGCCAAATATCTTTCTTCGCAAAGCGGAGAGGAACAGGCCGGCATTCCGGACGCCACCCCCCAGGCGGAGGACAGGAGCGGTGTGGATGAGGACGGCAAGAAATGGGTGACCATTTACGGCACGGATCTCACCTCGCAGGATGAATGACGGGGGGCTTCTTCCTTCGTCCTTATGATCCGGAGTCGGATTCTTTGCCGCTCAAGGGCGCGTTCCGGCGGCGCGGAAACCTTTTTCCGGCGCGATATTACGTTATATCTCCGGCGAATCCTTGCCGGTCATAATATATCTTCATTTGAAAGGAGTCACATTCATCATGGGACTTATAAAAGCAGCAGGCGGCGCGATCAGCGGCACTCTGGCCGATCAGTGGAAAGAATTCTTCTATTGTGAAGCGCTTCCCAGAGACATTCTGATGGTAAAGGGCGAGAAACGCATCACGTCGCGTTCCTCCAACACCAAGGGCAATGATAACATTATCTCCAACGGTTCCGGCATTGCCGTGGCGGACGGTCAGGCAATGATCATCGTCGAGCAGGGCAAGGTCGTTGAGTATTGCGAGCTTCCGGGCGAATATACATATGATTCCTCCACCGAGCCCAGCATCTTCGCGGGCAGCTTCGGACAGAGCATTCTGGAAACCTTCAAGCTCATCGGCAAGCGTTTCACCTACGGCGGCGACACCGGCAAGGATCAGCGCGTCTATTATTTCAACACCAAGGAAATTACCGAAAATCTTTTTGGCACACCCAGACCGGTTCCCTTCCGCATTGTTGACAAGAACATCGGACTTGACATCGACGTGTCGGTCCGCTGCAACGGCACCTATTCCTATAAGATTGTCAACCCGCTTCTCTTCTACACCAACGTATGCGGCAATGTCGCCTCGGAATTCAGGCGCAGGGAGATTGACGCCCAGCTCAAGTCGGAATTCGTTTCCGCTCTTCAGCCGGTTTTTTCCAGGATTTCCGCGCAGCAGATCCGCCCGAATGAGATGGGCGGCCACATTCCGGAGCTTCTTGACGCCATCAATGCCGAGCTTTCGCCGAAGTGGTTTGAGCTGAGGGGCATCAAGGTCGTTTCCGTCGGCTTCAACGCGATTGATCTGCCGGAGGAAGACCTCCAGATGATCAAGACCGCCCAGCGCAACGCTATCAACCGCGACCCCACCATGGCCGCCGCGACCATTGTCAGCGCGCAGGCGCAGGCGATGACCGACGCCGCCAACAACAAGGCCGGCGCGATGACAGGCTTTCTGGGCATGGGCATGGCGCAGAATGCCGGCGGCATGAACGCGTCGCAGCTCTTCGCAATGGGCGCCCAGCAGAGAGCGGCACAGCAGGCGCAGCAGCAGAATGCGCCACAGGGTGGTAACCCCCAGGGCGGCAATCCCCAGGGTGGTAACCCGCAGGGCGGGTGGAACTGCTCCAAGTGCGGCGCGGCGGGCAACACCGGCAATTTCTGCATGAACTGCGGCGCTCCGAAGCCCGCTCCTTCCGGCTGGAACTGCCCCAAGTGCGGCGCGACCAACACCGGCAACTTCTGCATGAACTGCGGCGCGCCCAAGAACGCGCCCAAGCCGGTTTACCGTTGCAATAAATGCGGCTGGCAGCCGGATGATCCCCACAATCCTCCGAGATTCTGCCCGCAGTGCGGCGACATCTTCGATGAGAACGACGCGCAGTAAAATCCTTTGACCTTTCAATTTCAGGCAGCGGCAAGCCGTCGGTATTCGTCCCGGTCAACCGGTCTGACGGAGTCGGCGGCTTGTCCGTACAGAATGAGGAGAGAATTGACCTATGGCCGGCAATCTGCTTGAATACCAATGCCCCTGCTGCGGCGGCAAGGTGGAATTTGAAAGCAGCATACAGAAAATGAAATGCCCGTACTGCGACACGGAATTCGATGTGGCAAACATGAGGCATTATGACGAAACGCTTAAAGAGAACTCTCCCGAAAAATTGGAATGGGACCGGACGCAGAACAACGGGTGGCAGCAGGGCGAAACCGACAACATGGCGGTTTATGTCTGCAATACGTGCAGCGGACAGATTATCTGCGACAAGACCACTGCGGCGACGCACTGCCCCTACTGTGGCAATCCGGTGATTATGATGGGGCAGTTCTCCGGCGATCTCCGTCCGGATTACGTGATTCCCTTCAAGCTGGACAAGTACGCGGCCGTAGCCGCCTTCAAGTCCCATCTCAAAGGCAAGACCCTTCTTCCGAAGGCATTCAAGACCAATGCCCACATCGAGGAAATCAAGGGCGTCTATGTCCCGTTCTGGATTTTCAACAGCGAGGCCGACGCGAATTTTACCTTTAAGGCGACAAAGGTTCGCACATGGAGCGACAGCAAGTACATTTATACCGATACGAGCTATTATTCCGTTGTGCGGCGGGGAACGCTGGCGTTTGAGAATATTCCGGTGGACAGCAGCTCCAAGATCGACAACGACATCACGGAATCGCTCGAGCCGTTTGACATCAGCCAGGCGGTGGATTTTCAGACCGCCTACCTTTCGGGCTACCTCGCCGACAGGTATGACGTGACGGAGGATCAGAGCGTCGTGAGGGCGAATCAGAGAGTCTGCAACACCACGGAGAAGGAATTTTCCGCCACGGTCACCGGATACACTACCGTCCGCACCGAGAGCAAGAACATCAGGCTCAACAATGCCAAGGCAAAATACGCGCTTTTCCCGGTGTGGATCATGACGACCAAGTGGAACAACCAAATCTATCTCTTCGCCATGAACGGGCAGACCGGCAAATTCGTCGGCAATCTGCCGATGGACACCGGCGCGTTCCTCAAATGGATGTTCGGGCTGGCGGGAGCGGTTGCGGCTGCCGGCGTTCTGCTGATGTGGCTCTTCTGGCTGTTCGGAGGGGGGAATCTGCTTTGAGAAGAATTCTTTCTCTCTTTGCGGCGGTGCTGATTCTGTTGGCCGCTGCCGCTCCGGTCTACGCTTCGGGGGATTCCTCCTCGGAGAAGACCGGCTGGCATCATGTGCAGGATCCCGGTGGGCTTCTTTCCGAAAGCGGCAGCAGGGAGATCGAAAATGCCGCCGCGCAGGTGCTTTCCCGGAACGGCGTGGATCTCTTTGTCTATGTTGACGCAGGGAAGATAGCGGAACCGGATAAAACCGGCGGCGCCATTTACCAGAATTACGCCGCGACCGATGCCGCTGTCGTGATGATGACGGACGCCAAGGGATCGAGCATCAGGGCATACGGCAGAGCCGGGCAGATTTTTACCGGCAGCGAGCTGAAAAAAATCCGCAAGGAAGCCGAAAAACAGAGCGGCCGCGAGAAGGTGCTGCTCCGTTTCGTCGAACTGACCGGCAGCGCGCTCACCGAGAAGGGCGTGCTACCCATTCCGGAAGGCAGGCTTCTTCCGAGACTGGTCGATGACGCGGATCTTCTTTCGTCGGGCGACGAATACACCATTGTCGGCAAGCTGGACAGCATCAGCGAAAAATGGCAGCTTGACGTGGTGATGGTCACCAATCACTCGCTTGGCGGAAAGACCGTGGATCAGTACGCGGATGATTTCTTCGACTACAACGGCTACGGTTACGGAGAAAACGATGACGGAATCCTTCTGCTCGTGAGCATGGACACCAGAGAATGGGCCATCAGCACCTACGGCAGAGCCATTCAGATTTTCACCGACCGCACGCAGGAGGTCATTTCCGAAACATTCCTTTCCTACCTCAGCGAAGGGGATTATTACGGCGGGTTCCTGAGATTTGCCGATATGTGCGACAGCACGATGGAAAACTATCAGAATGGTGAATCGCAGTATGAAAGCACGGGACGCGCCCCCTTCGGGTGGGTCAGCGCGTTCTTCTGGTCCGCCATTGCCGGATTGGCAGTAGGCGTGATAGTGGCTCTTTCGCTCCGCAGCCAGCTCACGAGCGTCAAGCCCCAGGCGATGGCGTCCGCCTATTCCAAGCCGGGCAGTCTGAAGCTCACGGAGCGCAGCGAGTCCTTTCTGTACCACAATATCACACGGGTGCCGATTCCGAGGGATTCCGGCAGCGGAAGCTCCGGAGGAAGCCGTTCCGGAGGACACAGCAGCACCCATTCCAGTTCTTCCGGCAGATCCCACGGTGGCTCGCACGGACATTTCTGATTCTTTATCCGCTCACACAACGGAGCCGCACGGCCAGACCGCAAGGCTCCGTTTTTTCATTGCCTCCATGTAAAATCCCCCGGCCTGTCCCGAAAGACCTGCCGGAGGATTGTTTCATTTTCAAAATATCAGGAGGGACGGCCTATGCCTTGAGTCTGAGCGAGGAGCCGTCGCGGTCCTTGATGACTTCAATGCCGAATGGAACGCGCTCCTGCAGCTCGGATATGTGGGAAATGATGCCGAGAAGCCGGTCTTCCCGCACGCGGGCGATCGCGTCCATCGCGGTGTCGAGCGTTTCGCGGTCGAGGGAGCCGAAGCCTTCATCGATGAAAAGGGAATCGAGATGGATGCCGCCCGCGAAGCTCTGCACGGTTTCCGAAAGCCCGAATGCCAGCGCCAGCGAAGCGAGGAACATCTCGCCGCCCGACAGGGTGAAAACCGAACGCACGCCGCCGGTGCTGCCGTCGATGATTTCGATCGAAAGGGACTGATTGATCTTGTTGGTTCCGCTCTCAATGCGCTTCATGGCGTATTGCCCTCTGGACAGCCGCCCCAGGTACGCGTTGGCGTGAAGAATGATCTCGTCCATCTTGATGCCGATGACGTATCGGTCGATGGACATTTTCGATATGTTTTTGTTGGAAAGGAGCAGGTGCATATCCTGTGCGACGGCAAACCGCTTTTCCAGTGCCTGAAGCTCCGCGTCCGCCCTACGAATGGTTTCCCGGTGCTGTTTCAGTCCTTCCAGCAGGGAGGACTGCTCTCCCTTCTCACCGGAAATCCGCTGTCCCTCCGCCATCGCGTTGTTGTAGGCCGCTTCCAATGCCGCCGTATCGGGGCGGGTTTTTCCGGCAATTCTGGAGGACAGCTCTTCGGCTTTGCTCCGGGCGGCGGCGAGCTTTTGCTCAAATTCGCTGATGGCGCGGTCATAGGCCGCTTCGTCGGCGGGGCTGAGAACGCCTCCAATGAAGTCGCTGTTCTCCGGAATGACGAGCCGCGCGCACTTTTCGGCGAATTCCGATTGCCGCCGGCGGAGGTCTTCCGCCGCTTCCGCCTGCGCTTTCTCCACCTGTGTGAAAAGGCTCCGCGCCTGGGCTTCCCGGGTCTGCGCGTCCTGATAGGCGGCGGTCAGCCGCGCGATTTCATTGCCGGTCGTCTGAAGCTGCCGCTCCGCGGCGTTCAGGCGTTGTTCAAGCTCGTCGAAGCCGGCGATACCCTGTGATTGCAGCCGCTCGTCGAGCTGGCGGAGCGTGGTCCGGCAGACGGTGATCTCGTTCTGAAGGTTGTTGAAGCGGGTGTTGTGATTCTCGATATCGTGACTGACAGCGTCTAGCTCGGCCTTCAGCTTTTCCAGCTTCAAACGCGCCCTTTCGGTCTTTCCCTCTGTTGACTCAAGCTCCACGCGCTCTTTTTCAGCCGCGTCAAATTCCTTCTGAATGACGGCGGGGCTTCTGATTTCCCCGCCTGCGGATTTTTCGATGATGGCGGCCATTGCGCCGCTGTAGATTTCCTTTTCGCGGAGAAGCCCCGAACGCTGTGAGCGAAGCGCTTCAAGCTCTCTGGCGGTCTTCTCCGCGTCCTCTCTGGCGGAATGGAGCTGCTGCGCGGTGGGGACGGTTCCGGCGGGACGCGCCGGGGAAGGATGATGCACCGCGCCGCAGACCGGACAGGGAACGCCTTCCTCCAGGTCTGCCGCCAGCGAATACGCCTTGTCGCCGCGGATCGCCTGCTCCATGTCCGACGCTGTCTTCTGCTGGGCGGCAAGTGCGGATTCCTTCCGCTGAATTTCGGATTCCGTTGCCCTGACGCTCTGTTCTGTCCGGGAAAGGGCCTGCTGATGCCGCTCGTATTCCCTGGCGGTGTCCAGCTCCTGACGCAGCCGGCTGCATTTGCTTATGACCGCCGGGAGCGCGGCGGATGCCGCCCGGCAGCTTTCAAGGAATTCGTCGCCCTTTCTGACGGCTTCCGAAAGAGTCGTCTTTTTCTCTTCGTACTGCCGAAGCTGTTCCCGCTCGTTATCCTGTTCGGCGGTATGCCGCGCAAGCTGCGCGTTCGTCTGTTCGTGAGAAACACGGCTGGACGCGAGGTCTTTCAGCTTGGCGCTGGTTTCCGTCAGCCGTGTGCGCTTCTCTTCCAGCTCCGGAATCCTGCCGTATTCCGCGCCGGCGGTTTCCAGACGCCGGACGGCGGCATCCTTCGCCGTTTGCGCGCGGGCAAGCTCTTCCGACGCCCTTTTTTCCGCGTCAGCCGCCGCGTTCATCATGCTGAATTCCGGAAGCGCGCCGCCCAGTTTCCGGCTGTGACGCAGCCTTTGCCTTTTCGATTCAAACGGCGCTTCCTGCGCCTGAAGCTCCTTCCATGCGCTTTCCGCGCGTTTCTGATCGTCAAACAGCCCTGCCAGTTCCTTCCCTTTGCGCCATTCCTCGGACGCGGCGGTTGTATTCCGGGTGTTGACGCCGGCCTGCTCTTCCAATTCCTTCAGGCGTTCCTCCGTCTGCTGAATTTTCGCGTTCAGTTCGTCGGGAGTGGCACAGCCCGCGCTGTCAAGGGCGGACTGCCGCAGCAATCTCTTTTCGCCGCATTCCTTGTCCAGTTTCTCTCTTTTGTTTCTGGCGGCGTCAATGATCCTGTTCCAATGGCCGGTATCAAACAACTTGGAGAAAATCTCCAGCTTCTTTTTGTCATCGGCGGTCAGCAGCTCCCGGAATTCGCCCTGCGGCAGCATGATCAGCTTGACGAACTGATCGTGCGTCAGCCCGATGATCTTTACCGCTTCGTTCGTGACGCTCGTCGCGCTGCCCGAAACCAGAAGCTCCCAATCGTCCGAACCCGGCTTTTGTCTTCGGCAGCAGTCCTCCTCGTCCCGCAGTCCGGGCGTGCCCTTTCTCGAGTTGGGCATATGCCAGCGGCGGTAGAATTGGTATTTCACCCCGCCTGTCGAAAAAATGAATTCTATCTCGGTGTCGCGGCTGTCGGGCGCGTTGATGCATCTCAGCTGACGCCAGTCGGAGCTTCTCATGCTGCCCGTCGCCTTGCCGTAGAGCGCGGTGCAGATGGCGTCGAGAATGGTGGTCTTGCCGCCGCCGGTCTTGCCGGTGATGAGAAAAATCCCGTTCTCGTACAGCTTCGTAAAGTCGATCTCCGCTGTGCCGCAGTAGGAAGAGAAGGCGGTCATTTTAAGGTAAATGGGTTTCAATCGTCGTCATCTCCTGTTTCTTCGCTGATTTCCCGGAAAAAGGACATCATTTCTTCCGTGGGTTCTCTTTTGCAGATGTCGCGCAGGAATCCCGCCACGATTTCCTCGTCGGTAATGGCGTTGGCGGCGATCCTTCTTCCCACATCGCTGTCGGCGCCTTCGCTGACTGTCCGCGTGAGATAGGTCTGTTCCAGATTCAGCAGATTGGGATATTTCTCCCGAAGCCGCGCCATCGGCTCAAAGATGAGGTGATCGTCGTCCACCACGGCGTATATGTAATCCTGCGAGAAGTTGTCCGGCACGTCGATCAGTTCCTCGAAGGTCCCCCGGATCACCCGCATTTCACGCGCCGGAAGAATGGGAATCTCGGTGACGCTCATTCCGGCGGAGGTGTCGTACAGCAGCATTTTCTTGTCGCGCTCGTTGCTGTCGAAGGAATAGCGCAGGGGAGAGCCGCTGTAGCGCGCGTGCCCGCTTGCCCGCTGGGGGGAGTGGATATGCCCCAGACAGGTCAGGTCGAAGCCGCTGAAGATGTCCGACGACACCTGCTGCGCCCCGCCGACCGAAATGCCGCTCTCGCTCTCGCAGGTGAGGGAGCCTGTCACGGTGCAGTGCGTGACCAGAATATTCGGGCAGTCATCAGTGAGCCTGTCGCCGATCATCTCAAAAATCGCGCGGTAGGCTTCATTCATATTGCCCAGTTCAGCGCGGCCGGTGAAGTCCTTGGCCATGGTGATGTCGAAATAGGGCAGGCAGAAGAATCTGGCGCGGCTGCCGTCCCTCGCCGTGATTTCTATCGGCTCCAGAATATCGCTGACGGAATGGGCAAGATAAATGCCCGAAGAGCGCAGGAGCCGGGAGGCGGGGAGAAGCCGCCCCGCGCTGTCGTGATTGCCCGAAACGGCGATGAGCGGAATCCCCTTCTCCGCGATCCGGTACAACGCCTTCTCAAAAAGATCAATCGCCGGAATGGGCGCGATGCTGCGGTCGAAGATATCGCCGGCAAGCACGATGACGTCCGGCGCGTGTTCATCGAGAGCGGGGAGAAACACGTTTTCGATGAAGTGCCGCTGGTCGTCGAGCATGGGCCTGACCATGACGATTTTGCCGAGGTGCCAGTCGGATGTATGCAGTATTTTCATTCTGAATGTCTCCTGTGATTGTTTCTTACCAGAATTTTATCATAATCATTCAGACAATAAATCAATAATTTGTTAAAAATGGAGTATATGGATAATTGTACTATAAGTATTGCTTTATCTCCGTCAAAAATTACAAATAGTTACATATTAAAAAAAGTGCTTTATTTTCCGGATGAATAGATTATAATGAAATAGTAAAAATCAGTCTTTCCAAAGGGGATTGCAGAATGAATCATACGGCACTTTACAGAATGCTGTCCTTCACGGCCGCTTTGCTGATGCTGCTGGCGGTTGCGGGATGCGGCGGCGACAAGGAAAAAAACGGAGCCGCGTCGGATTCTTCAGCGGAGCAGACCTATCCGGTAGGCTCTTATGAACGGGAGATCGCGGGCAAAGAGTCATCCGAAGAGATGATTGCCGGCGAAGCCACGGATTTCGGCAGCAAGAGCATTTTCAAGGGCATTGCGGTCGAAACCGATATCAACGGCGAGGTCGTGTGCGTGGCGGAGGAAGGCGAGCTTCGGTACAGGATTACGGATAAGCGGTTTACCTCCTATTACACGCTCAGGCAGTTTGTCAAGAAGAAAACCGGCTCCAAGTCCGCCGACAAGGCGATGAAACCGTACAGCCCGTATTTCGGCGAGAGGGACGGCAAGCTGTATTTCATTATCGGGGCGAATAACCGCGGCGTCAGGGATTACAGCCAGTCTTATGTCGATGGGTCGAAGAAGCTCACCGTCGATATTGTACATACCGAGGAATCCCGTAAAAAGCGCGCTGTAGCCAGAAGCCAGATCAATTTTGTCAAGGACAAGAAGGGCGTCTGGAAGCTCGACAGCCTGACTGTCTGGAAGGAATAATGCACAGCCAAACACCTCAGATCTCCGCAAAGGAAGGTCTGAGGTGTTTTTTTGGCATAGACATCGCGCAGCACTGTGCCTTTACGGTGAAAAGCACAGTGCTGCGCGATTGAGATATTGAGACTGTGTATTGTGGTTTAAGAAACCGGTAAATTGGAGGGAAAACCCGGTTCCTTAAGGTAAAGTCATTCTTCTGAAAGGGCGGGAGACTCCGGAAGGGCGTTTCCGCCGGCATTGTCACGCACGACGCTCTTGCCGCGCCATGTGCCGCGCTTCCAGCGGATGGCGACGACGATTCCCCGTATGATCTCATCGGCGGCGAGAGCGATCCAGATGCCCGGAAGCCCCCATCCGCACACGATGCCGAGCAGGTAGCCGCCCGCCACCGAGCAGCTCCACATACAGACAATGCCGAGATAGGTCGGGAATTTCACGTCGCCTGACGCCTTCAGGCTGTTGATG
>CADCON010000048.1 GCA_902803035.1 uncultured Ruminococcus sp. | reverse complement strand
GGTGTGGTGGAATTGGCAGACACACGGGACTTAAAATCCCGTGATGGCAACATCGTACCGGTTCAAGCCCGGTCACCGGCACCAAAGTACGCAGAGGCATTGTGCGCGGCATAATCCTCGGAACTGAGAGAATAGTGAATGGTGAATAGTGAATAATGAATAGCTGGTTTTATTCATTCATTGGCGCTTCACTGTTTGCTATTCTTTTTTCATTAGAACAGCGGAAAGGAATAGGCACACGAAAATGAAAAAAATCATTTTTATGCTTCTCAAATACGGAATGAGGGTCCTTTATTTCTTCATGAAACGCTTTACCCCTGTCAGGGATAAAGCGGTCTTTCTCAGCCGGCAGTCCGACCGGCCCTCGGAGAATTTCCTGCTGCTGCAGCGCGAGCTGGAACGGGTTTCGCCTTCCACCCGATGCGAATTCTACTGCCGTCTGGGGCTGAAAAACGAGATGGGGCTTTCCTATGCCCTGCTGATGCTGCGGCAGATGAAGGCACTCGCCGGCGCGAAGCTCTGCGTTACCGAGAGCTATTGCATTCCCGTCAGCATTCTGCGCCACAAAAAGCAGCTGCGCGTCGTGCAGATCTGGCATTCGATGGTCGCCATCAAGAAATTCGGCTGGCAGACGGTGGACAGGCCGGAAGGCACTCCTTCCGCAATCGCCCGCGTCATGGAAATGCACAGGGGCTACGACTTTGTGGCGGTCGGCAGCGAATATATGCGCCCGTTCTTCTCGGAAGCGATGAACACGCCGCTCGAAAAAGTCCTTCCCATCGGAACGCCCGTCGCCGACAGGCTTCTCGCGTCGGCAGGTCAGTATGAAGAACTGCGCGCGCGCTTTTTCCGGACCTATCCGCAGGCAGCGGGCAAAAAAATCGCCGTCTGGCTCCCCACCATGCGCCGCGATTACCCGATTGACTGCGGCGGCATGATCGACAGCTTCGCCGGCGGCGATTACGCGCTGGTCGCCAAGCTTCACCCGCTTGACCGCCACACAACCGTGGACAGCCAGAAGGCCATCGTCGATACACAATTCACCACCGAGCAGGCCATCATCCTGGCGGACGCGGTGATTTCGGATTATTCCGGAGCGGCCGCAGAAGCCGCGCTGCTGGATAAGCCGGTCTACTTCTTCGTGCCCGACATCGGACGCTACAGCGAGGAATGCGGCATCAACGTGAATCCGCCGGAGGACTTCCCCGCCGTTTCCTTCGCCGATCCGCAGGCGCTTGCCGCCGCCGTACAGGGCGAAAAGGCCACGGCGGACGACATCGCCCTTGTGAAGGAGAAGCTCTGCGGCGGCTGCGACGGCCATTCCACGGAAACCATCGTCCGCATGGCGCTGTCGCCCGTCATGGAATAATCACACCAGCCGGTTGAAATTTTCAATCAGCCACTTTGCGACGCCGTCCTCGTCATTGGACTCGATCACGTCGTCCGCGACCTTCTTGAGCGGCGCGACGGCGTTTTCCACGGCGTAGCACTCGTCGGACGCCTCAAAGAGCGGCACGTCGTTGATGGAATCGCCGAAGGAAATAATGCGCTCCATGCCGGTCAGCTTCTTGATGGTGTCGAGCGCGTGCGCCTTGCTCACGCGGTAATCCATGATCTCCAGCCAATAGTAGCGGGGGCCGTAAATATCCCTTTGCAGCAGGCAATTGAGGGAATCCTCCGCCGTCAGATCGACGCAAACCGGCGCGAGAAGCTCGTCGGTGTCTTCGATGCAGGTGACATAGAAGATTTCGCCGCAGAAGAGATCGTCAAAGCTGTCCACCGGCAGCATTCTCTCATCGTCCCTGCGGGAATCAAGATAAAGCTGCATTCCCGCGCTTTCGGTGCCGCGCTGCCACAGCACCTTCTCTTCTCCGTCAAGATAGGTGTACACAAGAGGGCTGACGCCGAATCTGCCGAGCGTTTCGCGGATCAGACCGATCTGATCTTCGTCAAGCCCCTGAATTTCGATAATTTCGCCCGTTTCCGGGCTTTTGATGCAGGCACCGTTGTAGGTGATGACCGGCAGGGAAAGCGACAGCTCCCTCGTCACCTTCATGGCGGAATTGAGCGAGCGGGCGGTGGCGTAGGTGAAATGCACGCCCCTTCGTATCAGGGAATTGAGCGCGTTTACGGTAAATTCGGACAGACGCACGTCTGAATTCAGCAGTGTGCCGTCAAGATCTGAAATAACCATCGTGTTCAAAAAAATCACTCCAAGGACTGTTAGAATTATATGAAACTGGGAAACACTGAAATCAGAGGAAAAGCGGTGCTGGCTCCGATGGCGGGCGTCACCGACCGCGCCTTCCGCGAGCTTTGCATGGGCTTCGGCGCGGCATACTGCACCAGCGAGATGGTCAGCGCGAAGGGACTGGTCATGAGCGATCGCAAGACCGCCGCGCTGCTGGCGATTTCGCCTGCCGAACGCCCGATGGCGATACAGCTTTTCGGCTATGAGCCTGACGTGATGGCGGAAGCCGCCCGCATGGCTGCGGAGCATTCCCCCGCCGCCATCGACATCAATATGGGCTGTCCCGCGCCGAAAATCGCCGGCAATCACAGCGGCAGCGCGCTCATGAAGGATCCCGCTCTCTGCGGCAGGATCGTGGAGGCGGTCGTCAGGGCGGTTCCGCTCCCCGTGACGGTCAAAATCCGCAAGGGCTGGGACGCCGACAGCGTCAACGCCGTCGAGGTGGCCAGAATCTGCGAAGCCGCCGGCGCGAGCATGATTGCGGTGCACGGACGCACGCGGGAACAGATGTACGCGCCGCCCGCCGACTGGGAAATCATCGCCGCCGTCAAGCGGGCGGTTTCCGTTCCCGTCATCGGCAACGGCGATATTGATTCGGCAAGGGACGCCATGGATATGATGGAACAGACCGGCTGTGATCTGGTCATGGTGGGAAGGGGCGCGCTGGGCAATCCGTGGATATTCCGCGAAATCAATTCGCAGTACGACACCGGCCGTCCCGTTTCCCCTCCCGGCATCTATGAGCGCATGACGGTCATGAACCGCCACATCGAAAGACTGTGCGCCTACAAGGGCGAAAATGTCGGTATGCGGGAGGCGCGCAAGCACACGGCGTGGTATATGCGCGGCTTCAGGGGGGCGGCCAGACTGCGAATCCTGTGCGGCGGGCTGCGGCAGCTCAGCGACATGAGAGAACTGACGAAGCAGGCCCTGCTGTGCGCGATGGAATCGCCGGAGCAGCCGTAACGGTTGTTTCTATCGCCTTCACATGATTGAAAAATAAAAAACGCACTGCATGGATCGGAGAAAGCAAATCTGTGCAGTGCGTATTTTTCAGTTCATCAGTTATCCTCTCTGTATTCCTTAATCTTCACAAAAATAAATGACCCCGCCATAACCACCATCATGACAACGCCGCAAACGATAAACACGGTCGAATTCTCAACAGGCTTCATGGTGATATTCTTTGTATCATGCTCAAGCTTCTGAAGGGAATCGGGATTGACAAAGCCGTCATTGGTCGTAACCTGCGACGTCTGATCATTGGTATGCGTCAGCTCCGGATTGTTCCTGATATACACATAAATCAGCGAAACAGCGAGAACCATAATCATTATCGAAATGCTGGTCAGGATGATCAGAATGCGTCTGCCCTTTTTTTCCGGGTTTTCCTTTTCGCTCTTCTCATTAATACTCTCCGGGGCAATAACGGTCTTGGCCGTTTCCTTGGTCTGATCGGCAACTGCTGTGGTATTCATATGCACCAACCCTTTCTAAAATTGCGCCGTTAATTCCATTCCTCAGTTTTTACAATGACTATTTTAGCACATTAAAACCTTTTTTTCAATTGTTTTTTCAGAAAAATAAAGAATCAGAAAAATCCACAAATTCTGCACACAACCTTTGTTTAACCATTCGCTCTTCTTCTGCGTTCTCTTTTTCTCCGTTCCTCCAGCAGATATTTCTCCTGGTCTGTCATTTCGCTTTCCGGCTTTCCGGAAGGCCTTCGCCGCTCCCGCCCGGAAGCGTCCCTGCGTCTGCGCGGGCGGTCGTCTTCCCCACCGGATGCATCCCTGCGTCTGCGCGGGCGGTCGTCTTCCTCGCCGG
>CADCON010000047.1 GCA_902803035.1 uncultured Ruminococcus sp. | reverse complement strand
TACAGAATCCAGATTGATGGAGAAGACAATCGTATGGCAGCCTAATCTGGCAGAAGCGAGAGCCGCTTCTGTACCTGCGTGTCCTGCACCGATGACGGCAACTTCATAATTACCTGCTTCAAATTCCATTTAATTACTCCCATATCATTATTTCATTATTTTCCGACGCAAAACTGATGAAATACCGCGTTGGTGACAACTTCCGTGACCCTCTCCCCTGTCAATTCGAGCAAAAATTCAATTGCGCTGTCGAGAGAGACATTGACCGCGTCAAGTGTCATGCCTGTTTTCAGCGCATGAATGGCTTCATCGACCATTTCAAGACACCTTCTGCAGCAATTCATCTGCCTTTCGCCTGACAGAATACCGTCGGCGGGATTCAGGTTTGCTACTCCCAATAAATCCGCAATGGCATCCGAAAGCGCGTCAATTCCATTCTGATTCAATGCCGAAATGGTAATCACCTTCGGAATGCGCGCTTCAATCAGCGAAATATCCAGCTTATTGTCCATGTCATTCTTATTTATGACGGCGACGCACGGCTTATCCTTGAGCTCTTCCATTAACGATAAATCATCCTCATCCAAAGGCAATGAATTGTCAAAGACAGCAATAATCAAGCCGGCTGTGTCCAGTCTTTTTTTGGCGCGATCCACGCCTATCTTCTCAACCGGATCATTCGTCGTACGAATTCCCGCGGTATCAGCCAATCGAAGAATAATGTCGCCGAGGACGACCTTTTCTTCCACAATATCCCGCGTTGTTCCCGCGATATGGGTTACGATGCTTCTTTCGCAACCGGACAGACAATTCATCAGTGTCGATTTACCGACATTGGGCTTTCCGACAATGACAGTGTCCACTCCCTCCCGGATGACCTTTCCGGCATCGCCTTCCGCAATCATTTTTTTCAGATCATGAGCGCACTGCTCCAGGTTTTGAGTAAAATCCTTCCGGTCAACCGGAATCAGGTCTTCTTCGGGATAATCCGCCCACGCTGCAAGGTGCGCCGCATACCCTGTCAATCTTTCTCTGATTTCATTAATTCGTGTCGCCAACTTTCCCTCTCTCGCGGAAAGCGCGGCTTTAGCAGCCTGTTCTCCTTGTGCTGAAATTATATCCATCACAGCTTCTGCCTGCGTCAGAGATATTTTTCCATTTTCAAACGCCCTTCTGGTAAATTCACCCGGCTGCGCCAGTCTCGCTCCGTTATTCAGCACAGCGCGCAGCACTTCTCGGATAATATACAAACCACCGTGGCAGGACAATTCGACGATATTGTCGCCCGTATAGCTCTTCGGCGCGCGGTAAACAAAGGCAATTGCTTCGTCTATGATGGAATCGCCATTGTATACCTTCCCGTAATGAGCAGCATATCCTTTTGATTCTGAAAGTGACTTGTGATCGGCAGACCTGAACACCTTGTCCGCGACACCAATCGCGTTTATCCCAGAAATCCGGACAATGCCAATTCCTCCAGAAGCCTGCGGCGTAGAAATGGCCGCAATTGTTTCATTCATTTTCTTGTTCCTTTCGCAATTTCTCAGGACTATTATATCACTTTACTTGCGGCTTTTCAATTGCTTTAGCGTATTATTTTACTATTTTATTATTTTTTTGCTGTTTCACGTGAAACATATGATGTTATGGTTTTTCGGGTTTGTTTCACGTGAACCATGAAGCAGGCAACCGTATAATACGTTTCACGTGAAACAAAAAACTCTTGAATGAAGCTTTTGACACTTCATTCAAGAGTTTTAATCAAATCAGTCAATCAGTCGTTGCCGCCAAAATCAATTTTGCCGTAGGTAAAACTGCCTTCATAATCGCTTTTAGGCGTCGTCGGAGCAGCGGGAGTATTCGCTCTGGAATAGCTGCTTCTTTCGCGGTACTCTCCCCTGCCGCCACGGCCGTAGCCGCCGCGACCGCCGCGTCCACTGCGGTTATAATCGTTTCTCCGGCGGCCATAATTGCCTTTGCCATAGCCTCTGCCGCCATGTTCTCTGCGGTTGGAATTCAGCTTGGCGTACTTTGCCGGAATACCGTCCGCGCCCTCATCAAGACCTTCGGGACCAATGACAACGTGGCGGCGTTCATTCTCTCCGACCGACCAGCTTGTAACGCCGTCAATATTCTGAACGGCTGTATGAATAATGCTTCTCTCATAGGGGCTCATCGGCTCAAGAGCGATATTCTTCTGGAGCTTGATCGCTTTGAACGCCGTCTTGGAAGCAACCGTTTCCAGCGTCTTTTCGCGCTTTTCCCTGAAATTCTTGACATTCAGAGAAACCTTGAAATAGCCTTCGCAGGCATTATTGGCTGTCAGACTGACAAGATACTGAAGAGCGGTCAGCGTGTCTCCCCTATGTCCAATAACCACGCCGAGATCATCATCATTGCCGTTGATATTCAGAATGGTTCTTTCCTCGGTGACTTCTTCCGTAATTTCAAGGTCATGGACACCCATGTTAGTCAGAATGTCCGTCAAATAAGCGATTGCAACCGAAGCAGGCGTCTTCTTGACATACACACGCAATTTTGCGGGAGCACCGCCGAAAATTCCAAGAATCTTCTGCTGTGGCTGCTCAAGAACTTCATATTCAATGCTGTCGGCATCGGCTTCAAGCTGAGCACGACCATTTTCAAGTGCTTCTTCGATCGTTGCACCTGTAACAATTATTTCCTTCATTTCAGAAACGTCCTTTCAATTTAGGTATAATACATTTTTTTAAACTACTTTTTCTTTTTTCCCTGATAGTCAGAGGATGACTGCCTGCTGTTATTTCTGCCGCCCTTTTTCTTTTTGGAGGCCGGAGCCTTTTTGGCGGTATTCTCATCAGTTGAAGAAGTCTTTATACTGTCGGATGCGGCCTGAGATTCTTTCGAGGTCACAACTTCCGCATCCGCTGGCTGCGGGAGCGAATAAATAGGCGTAAACGTGCGTTTTCCCTTTTTGGCATACACGTCGTTCACGACGCTTTCTTCTTGCAGCTTAATTTTAGCCATTCGCTGCGCTTCCGCCTTGGCGTTTAGAATCGCGGCATTGTAATACTTATTGACCACCCAGCTCTGCGCGGGAGCAAAAAGGCTGGTGCAGGTCCAGTAAAGCGCCATGGCGGACGGGACAGAAAGCGAAATCCACGCGGAAAACAGACCCATCGTAACGCCCATCATATTCGGACTGCAGCCCTTCATCTGGGATTGATTGGCAGCGCCCGTCAGCTTATTGGTCAGGAGCATACCGCCCGCGCTCGCAAAGAACACGACAAATGTCAGAATGATGGCGGGATTCCAGAATTTCGCAATGGAAAGCAAATCAATCCCAAGGAAGTTGAACTGCTTGCTAAGTTCATAAATCGGCTTCAACGCGTCAACCTGCGCCTGTGTAAAGCCATACGCCGCGTAATTATCCCCGATATTTCTGACCGCTTCAATCACATTGATCTGCGAATAATAGGAGCTGTTGGTGGTCGTATAGACGTCGCTCAGCGACTTGATGCGTTCAACCGCCTGTCCAAGCGCGCCAGAGGTAATGTCAAGATGAAGCGTACAGGTAATCGGCATACAGATCGCACGATAAAGGCCATAGAAAATCGGAAGCTGAATGAGCATCGGCAGACAGCCCCCCGCGGGACTCTGTCCTTCCCTCTGATACAGCTTTGTGACCTCTTCATTGTATTTAGCCTTGTCATTGCCGTATTTTTCCTGCAATTCCTTCATCTTCGGCTGCAATCTCTGCATACCCGCCATGCCTTTCTGCTGCTTGATCGTCAACGGAAACATCAGAATGCGGGTAAAAAGAGTGAATAAGATGATGGAAACGCCGTAATTTCCGAATACGTTATTGAAGAATCCCAATACATATCCGAAAAGGGAGCCAATAAAATTAAATAGTGTATCCATCTTTTTTTCAAAATTCCTCCGTTCGGATTAATAATTTTTCATTGAATAATTCAATGAAATAATAATATTTCAAAGCAGAAAGAAAATTTGCTGTTGCGTTTTATTCAGTTTTCAAGAAACATATTTTAAAATAAAAATCAATACATAATAAAATAGCCAACCCTGTTGACAAGGTAACAATCATTCAATCTGCTGTGTTTTTCGATTTTTTTTTCTCCGGAACAGGATCATACCCGCCGGGATTGAAAGGATTACATCTCAGAATGCGCCACATTCCCATGAGAACGCCCCTGAACGCCCCAAAACGCTCAATTGCCGTATAGGTATAATTGGAGCAGGTGGGATAAAACCTGCAGCAGGGCGGCGTTCTGGACGAGATGTGCTTTTGGTACATACGGATGGCCCAAAGAAAGAACCGCTTCATTTCAGCAATCCCGCCTCCCTGAATTGCTTCCTCATAACCGCCGCAATCTCCGTGCTTTTCTTGTAGACAGTTGCGGTGCGGGCAACGAAGACAATATCCCAATGCCCGTGAAGCTCCGGGTAAATGGACCGGAACGCCTCACGAATGACCCGTCGGCAGCGGTTTCTCACAACGGCCTTCCCTATTTTCTTGCCGGAAGTAATGCCGATTCTGATGCCGCCATACTTCTTCTTAAAAAAATAGGAAACAAGATACGGCGACACAAAGCTCTTCCCCTTGCTGTAAGCACGCCGGAATTCATAATTCTGTTTTATCACAGCATATTTAGCCATAACAAACCTTTCCTTATCTGACAAAATCCGGCAGTCTGAAAGACCGCATCATTTCCATTAAAAACAAAAGCCACTTGAAAAAGTGGCTCTGCAATCATGCAATGAACGATCATCCGAGAAGAAGCGACACCCGCAGCACTTTGCAATATAAACTCACTGTTTCATGTGTCATATATATAAGAAAAAGCGTACTTCAAGACATTGCAGCGTGCCGGCATTGTGCAACCGGACAACCCGCGTCATTTCAGCAGGCATTCTCCCGCGCCGGGCATCACGCCGCAGGCAGCGCAAAACAACTGACAGAATCAATCACACGCTGCCGCAACCTGATAACAATCAACGCAAAAGACATTCCTGCCAAAAACAACGCAGAAAAATCAATAGCTCAGAGTCTTTCTGCCCTTTGCTCTGCGTCTGGCGAGCACCTTACGACCGTTGGAAGTGGACATTCTCTTGCGGAAGCCGTGCTCAACCTTTCTCTGACGCTTTTTAGGCTGATATGTTCTTACCATTTGCGTTTCCCCCCTTTCAATGATGCAGGACATCCCGCCGATCCTGACCGGCAAGGCCAGACGCGGGATACTGAAGACGACAGCTCCGTCATTACAGCAAAGTATAATGAAAACAGACCGAAATCCGCGGAACCGGCGGCTCAAAAACATACTAATGTATTATAACACATTTTACATGAGAATGTCAATAAGAATTTTAACAATGACAGATGAATTTTTCATGACGAACAAGAAATAAGAAACACTAAGTTTTCAACCTGTTGTGGAAAACAAAGTGGAATACCACAAAATAGCACTGATCAGATGTCGAAATAGACAAAAATTGAATCTGAATTTTTCAGAATTTTTTAAATATATCGCTTATTTCACCCGGTTAGTTTATATAAGTTTTGCACAAAACTTTAAAATAGTTTTCTCAAAATTCCTATGGCTAATTCTTGACGAATGGTATTGTGATATTAAAAAATTGATGGTATAATAGTCAGAGTTAAAAATTAACAAGCAAAGGTTTCAGAAAGGATAATGGACTCAATATGGAAATTAATCAGCTTTGGAAAAATGTCTGTTTAAAGCTTAAAAATCAAGTTAACGATGTATTATTCAACGTATGGATAGAGCCGCTTGAGCCGCACAGCCTTGTCAACGGGCATGAAATGATCATTATTGCCCCTTCGCCGTTTCACAAGGAGGTCATCATTGATCAGCACATAGGGGAGAAGATCGAGAAAGCGATCTACGACACCATCGGCTTTGAGGTCACGCTGAAAATGCTGGTCAAAGGAGAGGACATTCCCGCGGACCAGCTTCCTTCTGACGGGGAAGAAAGCTGGCGCGACGCGGTCGAAAAAATCAACGTTTCCATCGGCGCCCGCAAACCCGGCCAGATGTATTCCTCCACAGATGAATCCTCTTATGAATACACCTTTGAGACCTTCATTGTCGGTTCCTCCAATAAATTCGCGCACGCGGCCAGCATGGCAGTCGCCGAGAATCCCGGCGGCGCGTACAATCCGCTCTTCATTTACGGCCCGTCCGGAATGGGAAAGACGCATCTTCTTTTCGCCATTCAGCACGAGGTTCTGAGAAGATTCCCCGACAAGAAGGTCAAATACATCAAAGGCGACCAGTTCACCAATGAGCTGATCGAAGCGATCAGACAGGGCAAGCAGAACGAATTCCACCAGAAATACCGTTTCATCGACGTTCTCATGGTCGATGACGTACAGTTCATCGGCGGCAAGGAGCAGACGCAGGAGGAATTCTTCCACACCTTCAATACACTGCATCAGGAGCACAAGCAGATCATTCTCACGAGCGACCGCCCGCCGAGAGAGATACAGATACTGGAAAACCGCCTGCGCTCCCGCTTTGAGATGGGACTTCTCGCGGACATCCAGCCGCCGGAATTTGAAACCCGCATCGCCATCATCAAGCGCAAGGCCAAGCAATGCAATATGGAAATCAGCGACGAAATCGCGGAATTCATCGCGGAACGCCTGAAGTCCAATATCCGCCAGCTGGAAGGCGTGGTCAAGCGCATCAACGCGACCTATCAGCTTGAAAAGGAGCTTCCGTCGCTGACCATGGCGCAAAACGCCATCCGCGACGTGATGAATGACGTACAGCCCACGCCCATCACCATTGAACGCATCATTGAGGAAGTCGCCCGCACCTTTGAAGTGACCGCCAAGGACATCAAATCCCCCAAACGCGCCGCGCAGATTTCACAGGCCAGACAGGTGGCGATGTATGTCGTCCGCGAGGTGACCAACCTTTCCTACGAGGATATCGGCAAGGAATTCGGCAGGGATCATTCCACCGCCATCTATGCGGTGCAGCAGGTCGAAAGAAATATGAAGACGCGCTCCGACTTCCGCAATCTGGTCAACGACCTCATCAAGAATATCAAGGTATCGGCACAGTAAGCAGACCACGCGCAACACAGGATCAAAAACCCCGGAGAACAATGCTTCTTCGGGGTTTTTATCACCCCTTGCCGGTGGAAAAGTCGTTAAAATCCGGTGCAATCGCGGTTGATAATCGGCTGACGCGTCCTTTCTGAAGAACAGCGTATTCCACCTGTTCTTCAACATTCAACGTGGAAAGCGGTGGAAGGGTGTTAATAGTTGAAAACCGTGCAAAACCTTTCCCACAGAATTCCAGTCTCATTCCACCCGTGCAAAATTCTCCAAAGACGCCGGTTGACAGGTATTCCGGCCGTTTTCCACCAATTCAACGCCCCCTACTGCTGCTACTACCCTTATCTTATAATCATTATGATATTCCTGTCAATAATATGCCACTCCCTCAGGAAAATGCCGCACCCCAACTGATTTTCCACAGAGAAGGTAAATAATGGGGGAAAAACCGGACGGACGAATTCTTCCGGATTTTTTCAATTCTGCCTATTGTAATCAGGCGGGAATTGCGCTATAATAGAAGACAAAACAGACACCAAAATAAGAGAAAGGAATTAAATCCCATGAAAATCAAATGCAACCGCGAAATGCTGTCTGAAGCCCTGAATAAAGTATCCCGCGCAGTCGCTCTCCGCTCGACCATCGCAGCGCTGGAGGGCATCTATTTCCGAACGGAAGAAAGCGCGCTCTATCTCTGCGGCTATAATCTGGAGCTTGGCATTTCCACCAAAGTGCTGGCCAATGTCTACGAAGAGGGAAGCATCGTGCTTTCCTCCAGGCTCTTCTGCGAAATCGTCAGAAAAATGCCGGGCGACGAGATTGAGATCAGCTGTAATGAAAATCTCATTACCACCATTAAATCATCGGAATCCGAATATTCCATTATCGGCATTTCCGCTTTGGATTTTCCGGAGCTTCCGGTCATCGAGAGCGAACGGAGCATTTCTCTCACGCAGGGAATGCTGAAATCCATGATCGCCCAGACGCTTTTCGCTGTCAGCGATAATGATTCACGTCCCACCTGCACCGGCTCGCTTTTTGAAATCACGACCGAAAGACTGCGTGTGGTATCTGTGGACGGATTCCGTCTGGCAATGCGTACAGAGCCGATTGTCGGCTCCTTTGACACATCATTCATTGTGCCGAAGAAGACGCTGGAGGAAATCCTCAAGCTGCTGGAAGACAACGACGACAAGCGGGTGGAAATCAGCGCGACACGCCGCCACATTGAATTCAGCATCAGCGGATGCATCATCATTTCCCGGCTGATAGAAGGCGAATTCCTCGACTATAACAACGCCATTCCCAAGAACAACGACAAGGAAGTCACGGTCAACACGCGCCGCATTATCGAAGCGACAGAACGCATGAGCCTGCTTATCAGTGATGCCATCAAAAGCCCGGTGCGCTGCGTATTCGGCAGCGACGAAATCACCTTCAGCTGCCGCACGGCCGTCGGCTCCGCCAGCGACAGAATGGCCGCCGACGCACCCAATGAGCCGGTGGAAATCGGCTTCAACAACCGCTACCTGATGGACGCGTTCAGGGCGGTGTCAACCGATGAAATGCGCCTTGTCATCGGTTCTCCCGTCAATCCCGTCATGGTGCTTCCTCCCATCGGAGAGAACTTCCTTTTCCTGCTGCTGCCGGTCAGGCTTCAGAATAACGACTGATTTTAAGCTTTA
>CADCON010000046.1 GCA_902803035.1 uncultured Ruminococcus sp. | reverse complement strand
CGGTGGTGAGGGAAAACCTGCGCACCTGCGGTCTTAACGGCGCGGCGGTTGTCGTGCAGGGCGACGCGCTTGCCTATCTCAGACCCAGAGCGGGACGCGCGGATTTCGATTTTGCTTTCCTTGATCCGCCCTACGGCAGGGGCATCCTTCAGACGGTTCTTCCGGCGGTCGCTTCGGTCATGAAGCCCGGCGGCGCGATCATCTGCGAAAGTCCGGCGGACGAAACGCTCCCCGAAACAGCCGGTGGTTTCGCCGTGGACAGACAGTACCGCTACGGCAGGATTAAGATCACCTTCTACCGCAGGCCTGACCGGGAGGTTCCGGAAAATGGGGGAGATGGAAAATGAAAATTGCAATTTGCCCCGGCAGTTTTGACCCGATTACGCTTGGTCATCTTGACATCATACGGCGCGCCGCGCTGCTGTTTGACAGGCTGATTGTCGCGGTTCTGGTCAATCCCGGCAAGAATCCCTCCTTCACGGCGGAGGAAAGGCTTGATATGATCCGCCGCGTTGTGCGGGATATTCCCAATGTCGAGGCCGAGTGCTTTGACGGGCTGCTTGCCGACTACGCGCGTCTGAAGGGCGCGCACACCATTGTCAAGGGTCTGCGGGCGGTGACGGATTTCGAGTACGAATTCCAGATGGCCCTGATCAACCGCAAGCTCAATCCCGACACCGATACGGTCTTTCTCACCACAAGCTCGCAGTATATGTATCTGTCCTCCAGCATGGTGAAATCCATCGCCTGCTTCGGCGGGGACATCGCGGACTATGTGCCGGAATGTATTTGCGGCGAGATCAGCGAAAGGCTCTCGAAGCGGAAGGACAACTGACGGTTGTTCATCCGGAATGATCAATCCATCAATTGATAAATATACAAATCATCAATCAATAAAGGAGATAACCAACCATGAGAACTATAGAAGAACTTCTGGCAGAAATTGACGCGATAATGGACAGGGCGAGGGCCGTTCCCTTCAGCTCCGACAAGTATATCGTCGATGTGCGGGAGCTGAATGCCGTTCTTGATGAGATCAGAGTGAACCTCCCCCAGGAGATCCGCCAGTCGAGAGCCGTCATGACCGACCGCGAGAACATCATTTCCACCGCCAACAAGGAAGCCGACGAGATCGTCAGCAAGGCGCAGGAAAGAGCGAGAGCGATGGTCAATCAGGAGGCCGTCTACAAGGAAGCCAAGGAAAAGGCAGACAAGCTCCTTGCCGCTGCCGAGGAACGCGCCAACGATATTCTCAGGGGAGCCTTCAGCTTCTCCGATGAGATCCTGCTCGAAACGGAAAACGCCGTCAACCAGAATCTTGAAACCGTCAGACAGGCCAGAAAGAACCTTCGTTCCGCTGTCAAGAGCAAAGTGGCCGCCAACAGATCCGGCAAGGGTGGAGAAACCGCCAACAAGCCGACAGACGAAGGGCAGGAGTAATTCCCTCACCCGGACAGGGCCGGGAAGAGCCTTTCTTCGCGGGCGAAACGCCTTATTGTTACATACAGCAGTCAAAAATGCCGTTCGTGCTGATTACGAACGGCATTTTTATTGAGCGTATATTATCATTGAATAAATTCACTCTACAACCACAAATAAAAATATTTCGATAAATATTGGTAAACCGATTGACTTTTTCCGGATTTGCTCTTATAATATTATCACAGTGGGACATTTACCCCATTTTGTGGGCTGAAGTTCCAGAAAGTGGGCCAGATTTTCCGTGAAAAGTAACCCGAAGCATTTCCGCGAGAAAATATTCACAGAAATGAACGAGCTTCATTGACGGTTCGGATGATGATGTTTTGTATTGGTTAACTGTGTAATTATACAACGGATTTTCGTGATTGTCAACCATGTGATGGAGAAAAAGTAATCTGCGCCTGACGGCAATTCGGAGCGAAGGGGGTCGGATCGTATGCTTATCGGCAGTGCAGTTCATAGCCTGGACACCAAGGGCCGTGTGGTAATCCCCGCGAAATACAGGGACGATCTCGGCTCTATTGTCTTTGCCTTCCGCAGCGTCGACGGGTGCATCAGACTGTATTCCTACGAGCAGTTCCAGAAGGTGCTCAGCAAGCTGCGCGAAAGCGACGTTACCCAGCTCAGTTTAAGGCGCAAGATCAGCGGTTCGGCAGAGCAGCTTTCCATCGACGGACAGGGCAGGATCCTCCTTCCCGAGCTTCTCAGGAAGAAAGTCGGCATTACCGAGAAAATCCGCATGGTCGGCATGATCGACTGGGTCGAGCTTTGGAACGAGGACTGCTACGACGATGACGACACGATGACTGCTGAAGAGGAAAAACAGGCCATGGCCGCCCTTGGTATGTCATGATCAGAGCATAGAATGTGAGGGGTGCCTTTTGGAATTCAATCATATTCCCGTGCTTTTTGAGGAAACGATCGCGTCGCTCGATGTCAGGCCGGACGGGATTTATGTGGACTGCACGGCGGGCGGCGGCAATCACAGCGCGGCCATTCTGCAGCGGCTGGACGAACGCGGCAGGCTGATCTGCCTTGACCGGGATCCCGACGCCATCCGCGCGGTGACGGAGCGTTTTGCTCCCGACAGCCGGGTGACGGTGGTACATACCAGATTCAGTCTTGTGGGCGAGGTGCTCGCGGAGCGCGGCGTCACGGCAGTTGACGGCATACTGATGGATATAGGCGTTTCGTCCCATCAGGTGGATACCGCCGAACGCGGTTTTTCGTTCCACAAGGACGCGCCGCTTGACATGAGAATGAGCAGCGAGGGCGTTACTGCGGCGGAGCTTTGCAATACCCTGACGTGGCAGCAGCTCGCTGAAATATTCACCAAGTACGGCGAGGAGAAGTTCTCGGCGCGTATCGCCAGAGCCATTTGCGCCGCAAGGGAAATCAAGCCGGTCACCACGACGTCCGGACTGGCGGAAATCATTTCGGGCGCCGTTCCTGCGGCGGCGAAGCGGGCGGGTCACCCCGCGCGCAAGGTCTTTCAGGCGCTTCGCATTGCCGTCAACGACGAGCTGGGCGAGTTGGAACGCGGCCTGCAGGCGGCGTTTGAATCACTCCGGCCGGAGGGCAGGCTTTCGGTCATCACCTTTCATTCGCTGGAGGACAGAATCGTCAAGCAGACCATGGCCGGATGGTGTCAGGGATGTACCTGCCCGCCGGAATTTCCCGTCTGTGTGTGTGGCAATCAGCCGAAGGCGCGGCTTCTTCACAGGAAGCCGATTGTCCCGTCAGCGGAGGAACTGGAGCGGAATCCCCGCAGCAGAAGCAGCAAATTGCGTACCTGCATCCGACTTTGAAGTCCGACTTTGAAAAAGTTTGACTGAGAAACCGATTGATCCTATGAATTATTGTATTAGAGAGGGGAACAAATTATGCAGAATTATAATGGAAGTAATGCCTATGAGATGCGCAATGCCGGCGGCGCGCCCAGAAAGAAGCCGCAGCGGAAAAGACCGGAACAGCAGAAAAGGAAGCAGAAGCATATCAGACCGAATATGACGGTCAGGCTCAATAAGAGAAGCGAAAATGTCCGCATCAGGTCCACGGAAGGACTTGCCAATGCATTCGTTTCATTTAATCCTGTCCAGCTTCGCCTTCTCTTTGCGGCGGGATTTGCTTTTGCGGTGCTTCTTATGTTCTTTGCCGTCACCGTCAAGTGTCAGGTAAAGGACAATGAGCTTTCGCACACCATCACGAAGCTGGAAAGCGAGCAGGCGGAACTGAAAAGGATCAACGAGGCGCTTGTGCTGAAGCGCAACAAGATCATCCATGAATCCTCTGTCGAAACATATGCCGAGCAGAAGCTGGGCATGAAGCGCAGGGACAGTTATCAGCTCAAGTGGTTCACTGTTATCGATGAACTGGACTCCGATGATTGAAATGTCTGTCATAGCCAAAACCATTCCGCAAAGGGAATACTTTTTTCCCCGGTACAATAAATATTCTGATAAGGGCGTGCAGCGGAATTTCTGCCGTTGCACGCCCTGCGAGACCGTGTGAGAGTTAAGAATGTTTCTTGACTCTCGTTTTAATTGAACACAAAAAATGATGGGGGGACGGATTTGATTAATAAAGCACTATCATTTATTAAACAATCTTATCAGAAATTCATCAGCATGGATCGGTTTTCGTCGGGTCTTGCTTTTATTTCGGCCCTGATTCTGGGATGCGTAGTGGCCATTATTGTGGAGCTGGCGAACCTGATGGTCATCAATAACGATGAATATCAGCAGAAGGCGGTGTCACAGCAGCTTCGCACCACGACCATTCCTGCCGACAGAGGGGATATTCTGGATGCGTTCGGCGAAAAACTGGTGCAGAGCGCGGCGGCGTGGGTGGTCTATCTGGAGCCGGAAAAGCTGACCGAGAACTATTCCACCGACGAGCGCGAAGAAATCTGCCATAAGCTCGCGGAAATTCTTGACACGGAATACAACGTCGTTCTCCAGCGGAGCTATATGAACGCAAGCCCGGTGAAAATCACGGTAAAGGCGGACAATGATCAGAAAAACAAGCTCGACGCCTATATCTACCGCGATGCCTATACGCGGAACGTCACCCGTGAGAATGAAAAGGGCGAGAAATACAAAGAAGAAGAGGTCTATCTGGCGGATCGTATCAAAAACGGGGATTTTCCCGCGATAGAACGAAGGGAAAAGGATTATTATATCGACGATGAGAAGCTGAAGCACGAGGAGCATTATCATTATATCAAAGGCGTCTACTTTCAAACCGACACCAAGAGGTATTATTATCACAGCACCCCGCTGGCGGCCAATGTGCTGGGCTATACGAACTTTGACAACGAGGGCGCGCAGGGAATTGAAAAATACTATGACGAAACGCTGAAGGGCGTGGACGGCAAGCACCTCACCGCCGCCAATTCCGTCGGCGGCGAAATGCAGTATGAATACAACGCCAATGTGGATCCCATCCGCGGCAACGATATCACGCTCACCATTGACGCGAGCATTCAGGCGACACTTGAGAAGTACCTCCGCAAGGCGGTTATTGACAATGACGTGCAGAACCGCGCGGCGGGGATCATCATGAACGTCAATACCGGCGCCATTCTTGCGATGTCCACCATGCCGGACTATGATCCGGAGGATTACAACGCGATTGCCGATGAGAGAGTGGCGAAAAGAATAGCCGCCATCGAGGATCCCGATGAGAAAAAGAAGGCGACCGTCGAGGCGCAGCAGGAACAGTGGCGCAACAAGGCGGTCAATGACACCTATGAGCCGGGATCGGTTTTCAAGCCCATCACCATGTCGTCCGCTCTGGAGGAAGGCGTCACGAGTCTTGACGACACCTTCAACTGCCCCGGCTATCATATGGTCGGCAAGAAAAAGATCAGATGCGGAAGGCGTTCGGGCCACGGTCACGAAACCCTGACGCAGGGCATGATGAATTCCTGCAACCCCGTTCTGATGGAACTGGGCGAGCGGCTGGGCATCAAGACATTCTCGCGGTACTTCGCCTCGTACGGGCTTACCGCCGCGACAGGAATCGATCTCCCCGGAGAATCGGCGGGTCTGTTTCACAGGGAAGCCGAAATGACCCAGCTTGACCTGGCGGAATGCGCCTACGGCCAGTCGATGACCGTCACGCCGATTCAGATGATCACGGCCTTCTCGGCGGTTATCAACGGGGGCTATCTGGTGAAGCCCTATATCGTTGAAAAGGTCACCGATCCCAACGGCAACATTATCAGATCTACCCAGCCGGTTATCAGGCGTCAGGTCATTTCCGAGGAAACCTCCGCCAAGATGCGCGATATTCTCGAAGCAACCGCCAACAAGGGCGGCACGGCGCACAATGTGTATCTGCCGGGCTACCGCATCGGCGGCAAGACCGGTACATCGGAAAAAATCGCCAAGCAGGCGGCCATTCACAGCAAGGAGGATCTGTATGTGGCGTCGTTCTGCGGCATTGCGCCTATAGACAATCCGGAGGTCGCGGTGCTGATCATGCTCGACGAGCCAAAGGGCAAACGGCACACCGGCGGCTCCATCGCCGCGCCTGTCGTGCGGGAGATATTCAGCGAGCTTCTGCCGCATCTCGGAATTGACACCACCTATTCCGAGGAGGACAGAAAGTACATGGATATCCTCGTCCCGAATGTGGTGGGCGAGAGCGTCGAGGACGCCACGGACGCCCTTGAGAAGAAGGGCTTCACCGTCAGGGTCCTGGGCGACGGCGAGAAAGTCACGGCACAGACGCCCGTCGGAGCGAAGAGCGCGCCGAGATCATGCACGGTGATCATCACCACCGAATCCAAGGGAGAAATCCCCAAGACGATTGTGCCCGATCTGCTGGGACGTTCGCCGACGCAGGTCGCCTATGCAGTCAGGAACAGCCATCTCAACATCAGGTATTCCGGCAGCGGCTTTGAGAACAGCAGCGGCATTTCGAGAACGCAGGATCCGCCCGCCGGCAGCGAGGTGGAGCAGGGCACGGTGGTCACGGTGGAATTCACCGTGGACGGAATCAACGACTGATCCTGAGGAAAAAATAACAGGGCATTCATCCGGCGGACGCCGATGTGCCTTTTGTAAAGGAATGATGAAAATGCGGCTTTCAGAATTAATGAACGGCATAGAGTACAGCGGCAGCTTCACGGACCGTGAAGTGACCGGGCTTACGTCGGATTCCCGGAAGGTGTCCGACGGCGTGGTCTTTGTCTGCATCAGAGGCGTCAGGAGCGACGGCCACGATTACGCTTCCGCCGCGTCGGAAAGCGGAGCCGCCGCCGTCGTCTGCGAGCGTGATCTGGGGCTTGCCAATCAGCTGGTCGTGCCGTCGTGCCGGGAAGCCTTTGCCGCCATGTGCGAAAATTACATGGGCCATCCGCTCAGAAGGCTGAAGCTGATAGGCATTACCGGTACCAACGGCAAGACGTCCGCGACCTACATCACCAAGCAGGTACTGGAAAGAAGCGGGCACAAATGCGGTCTGATCGGCACCATCCAGAATATGATAGGCGACGAGGCGATCCACACCGAATTCACCACCCCCGATACCTATGAGCTTCACAGCCTGTTTGCCAGAATGGCCGAAGCGGACTGCGAATATGTTGTCATGGAGGTTTCCTCCCACGCGCTGGAACAGGGGCGCGTCGCCGGTCTGCATTTTGCCGCCGCCTGCTTCACCAATCTCAGTGAGGACCATCTGGATTTTCACGGAACCATGCAGGCGTATTTCGAAGCCAAGCAGAAGCTCTTTTCCATGACGGACTGCGCCATCATCAATATCGACGACGAATGGGGCAACAGGCTCCGCTTCCCGGAGGACGTCGAATTGATGACCTACGGCATCGACAACCGGATGGCTGATATTACGGCGGAAAACGTGACGTTCTATGCCGACGGCGTGGGCTTTACCTTCTGCGCCATGGGAAAGCGGCTCCCGGTCAAGGTGCCGACGCCCGGCAGATTTTCCGCTTACAATGCCCTCAGCGCGGCGGGCTGCGCGCTGGCGGCGGGCGTATCTCCCGAAGCTGTCGCGGAAGCGCTTAACCGCTCCACCGGCATTAAGGGCAGGGCGGAAGTATTTCCCACCGGGCGGGATTTCACCATTATCCTGGATTATGCCCATACGCCCGACGGCGTGGAGAATATTCTCAGCTCGATGCGGGCAGTATCAAAGGGAAGGCTTGTTGCCCTGCTGGGCTGCGGCGGCGACCGCGATCCGTACAAGCGGCCCCTCATGGGCGAAGCGGCCGCGAGGCTGGCGGATTTTGTCATTGTGACATCCGACAATCCCCGCACCGAGGACCCGGAAAGCATCATCAGGCAGATTATTCCCGGCGTTGAGAAGCACGACACGCCCTACACCGTCATTGTCAACCGCCGCGAGGCGATGAGGTACGCGGTGGAACACGCCCAGCCGGGCGATGTGATCGTCATGGCGGGCAAGGGACACGAGGATTATCAGATAATCGGCAAGGTCAAGATTCATTTTGACGAGCGCGAAGTGCTCAGAGAAATATTCGATTCACTTGACATGGAATAAAAGGTGAGATATCATTATGGAGAGCATGAAATTGACTGAAATAGCGTCCGCACTGGGCGCGGATCCTTCCCGCTATCCCGGCACGGCCATCACGGACGTCACCATTGACAGCCGTGAAGCGGGCGAGGGGTCGCTGTTTATCGCCATCAAGGGCGACCGCTTCGACGCGCACGATTTTATCCCGGACGTCCTCGCAAAGGGCGCGGCTGCCGTGGTCTGCTCCAGAAAGCCGGAGGGCGTGCCGGACGACAAGGCAATCTGCGTTCCCGATACGCGTCTTGCGCTGCTTGCGCTGGCAAAGCATTACAGGTCGAAATTCCGCATTCCGGTGGTGGGGCTGACCGGTTCGGTGGGCAAGACCACCACCAAGGAAATGGTGGCCGCCGTGCTTTCGCAGAAATACCGGACGCTCGCCACGCAGGGCAATCTCAACAACGAAATCGGTCTGCCCAGAATGTGCTTCCGGCTGGACGGCAGCTATGAGGCGGCGGTGTTCGAGATGGGCATGAGCGGCTTCGGAGAGATCAGCCGCCTGACCGGAATCGCCCTTCCCACGGTGGGCATTATCACCAATATCGGCGTTTCGCATATCGAAATGCTCGGCTCCCGCGAAGGCATTCTCAGGGCGAAGATGGAGATTCTCGAGGGAATGGCGGAGGACGCCCCGCTCATTATCAACGGCGACAACGATCTGCTGCCCAAGGGCGTTCAGGGCATTCCGAACCCCGTGGTGGTGTGCGGCATCTCGTGCGCCGGCGCGGACTGCCGCGCGGAGAACATTCAGCAGCACAGCGATCACATGAGCTTCCTGATCAATTTCCGCGGGGAGCGGTACCCGGTGGAGCTGCCGGCTGTGGGAATTCACAATGTCTACAACGCCTGCATCGCCTTTGCCTGCGGAATGCTTCTTCATGTCACGCCGGAGCAGGCGGTGAAGGGGCTTTCGGAATATGTTCCCACCGGAATGCGCCAGAGGATTGTCAGGCGGGCGGGAATGACGGTCATCGAGGACTGCTACAACGCAAGTCCCGATTCGATCAGGGCGTCGCTGAGGGTGCTGCGCGATCTCGACTGCGCCCGCAGGATTGCCGTTCTGGGCGACATGAAGGAGCTGGGAAGCTATTCCCGCTCGGCGCATCTGGAATGCGGCAGGGCGGCGGCCGAAAACGGCGTGGATGTGCTTTTTGCCTACGGTCCTGAAGCGGAGGCCTATATCGAGGGCGCCGGCGGTAACATTCCCACCGCGCTTCACTTTGACGACAAGCGGGAGCTGGCGGTCAGGCTTTGTTCCATGCTTCAGGAAGGCGACGCGGTTCTCTTCAAGGCGAGCAGGGCGATGAAGCTCGAAGAAGTCATCGCGTCGGTATATGAAGTGATAGGCGAATAACGGAACTATCAATGAGCAAAATAAAAGGATGGTAATCACAAATGACACAGGAATTAATCAGTCTGCTTGCGTCGGGATTGTCCTTCGCCATTACGGCGGCACTCGGAAAAAAGGTCATTCCGTGGCTTCATAAGCTCAAATACGGTCAGACCATCAAGGAAATCGGCCCCAAGTGGCACGAGAAAAAGCAGGGGACTCCCACCATGGGCGGTCTTATGTTCATCGCCGGCATTCTCATTTCGCTGGCCGTGTGCCTCCCTCTGTATTATTTTCTCTATAAGGGCGGATCGGTTGTTTCCAGCTATGAAGAGCCTGCCGGGTACTGGGTCCGGATCATTGCCGGCATTCTTATGTCGGTGATGTTCGGCGCGGTAGGATTCCTTGACGACTACATCAAGGTGGTCAAGAAGCAGAATGACGGTCTCACCCCCGGTCAGAAGATGATTTTCATGACGCTCATCGCCGGCGCGTTCCTCACCACGCTTGCGCTGGGCGGCGACGCGACCGTGACCACCATTCCCTTCTTTACCCATGAAGTGGATGTGGGCTTCTGGTTCTATCCTGTTTCGCTCATTATGATTGTGGGTTTTGTCAACGCGGTCAATCTCACGGACGGCATAGACGGACTCTGCTCCTCCGTGACGTTCTTTGTGGCGATCGTATTCATCGTCATCGCGGGTATGCACAGTATGTTCGGAATGAGCATTTTCTCGGCGGCTGTGGCGGGCGGATGCCTGGGATTCCTGGTCTGGAATTTCTTCCCGGCCAAGGTCTTTATGGGCGACACAGGCTCCCTTTTCCTGGGAGGCCTTTTCTGCGCGATGGCTTACGGCGTGAATATGCCGATACTCGTTCCGCTGGTCGGCATCATCTATCTCTGTGAAGCCGGATCGGTCATGCTGCAGGTGGGATACTTCAAGCTGACGCACGGCAAGAGAATTTTCAAGATGAGCCCCATTCATCATCATTTTGAGATGAGCGGCTGGAGCGAGATCAAGATCGTATGGGTGTTCAGCATTGTCACCCTGATCGCCGGCGTGGCGGCGGTTGCCCTTTCCATCGCGTAATCAATATCTGATGATCCGCGTCGCACGCGCGTACGCTTTCCGATCCGGAAAATAACATCGGATGGCGTATGCGCGCGCGGCATTGCCTTTTCCGGCTGCCAGAAATGGATTCTTTAAGGCTTATGCATTTTTATGGGGGAGCTTGTGGGCGTTTGAAGGAGAAAAACGCCCTTTCAGGAAAGGAGAAGAATTGTTGAGTACAGTGTCAAAACAGTCAGGGAAAACGGAAGAAGTAAAGAAAAACGGCAAGAGGACATTCCGTTCCAAAGCAAAGGACCTCTTTGTCAGGGTCATGAACAAGCTGAATTTCGATGTGGATTTCAGTCGGAGAAAAAAGCGCGATTGGTCGCCCGGACACATCCTGGCGTCAGTGAAGAATGCTTCCGCCAACAGTCTGACGGTCTTCAACAGCAAGCAGATGATGTTTGACAAGCCGCTTTTTATTCTGGTCATTGTATTGGTGCTGGTCGGTACGGCCATGATGTCGTCAGCCAGCTATGCCTACGCCTACAGCCAGTACAAGAACAGTATGTATTTTATCGAAAAGCAGGTTGTTTTTGTACTTCTGGGCATCTTTCTGATGCTGGTGGTTTCCACCATTCCGCCGGATAAGTTCAAGGGCGTCACATCGTATGTGTTCTGGTTCATTTCGCTTGGACTGCTGGTGCTGGTCAGGCTGCTTCCGGCAAAGAAGGGTGTGCATCGCTGGATCGATCTCGGATTCACCACCTTCCAGCCTTCGGAGCTGGCTAAATTCGCCGTGATTCTGGTTTGCGCGACCTATATCACCTACCACTTCAAGGAGATGAACATCACTACCTACAAGAAACGCGAAACCAAGCTCAAGGCAGCCAGGAGCAATTCCTACAGGATCCGCTATGATCTGCGCAGGAATTTCCAGACGGCGGTCTGGCCGTTTATTTGGCGCATCGGCCCGGTGCTGGGACTGCTTCTTCTGGAGCCGCATCTTTCCTGCACCATCATCATCATGCTCATTACCGGCACACTGATGCTTCTCGGCGGCACGCGCAAGGTCTTCTTCGGGGGACTGCTGGCACTCTCCGGTATTCTCGTGAGCCTGGTGGTTTTCACCGGCTTTATCCCTTACGGCAAGACGAGAATCGCCGTGTGGATGGATCCCTTTGCCGACGCGAAGGGCGCGGGCTGGCAGAACGTCCAGTCGCTTCTCGCCATCAGCTCCGGGGGACTCTTCGGAGCGGGCTTCGGAAATTCCCGTCAGAAATTCATGTATATCGCCGAGCCGCAGAATGACTTCATCTTCGCGGTGGTCTGCGAGGAACTGGGGCTGGTGGGAGCTGCCTTCATCATTGTCCTGTTTGCCATCTTCATCTGGAGAGGCTTTGCCGTCAGCATTGCCAACCCCGACCGTTTCCAGAAATTTGTCGGCATAGGCATTACTTCGCAGATCGGGTATCAGATGATACTGAATATCATGGTGGTCACCAATATGGTTCCCAATACCGGCATCAGCCTGCCTTTCTTCAGCTCCGGCGGAACCTCGCTGACGATGCTTCTGGCGGAGATAGGCGTGCTGCTTGCCATATCGAGAAGTTCACCCAATAAAATCACGTGAGAGGAGCGGACGGCATGAAAGTACTCATGTCCGGCGGCGGCACAGCGGGACACATCAATCCCGCCATTGCCATTGCCGATACCATCAGGAAAGCATATCCCGATGCCGAGATCCTATTTGTAGGCACACCGGGAGGAATGGAGGCGAAGCTGGTGCCGCAGGCGGGCTTCGACTATGTTTCAATGCCTGTCGCGGGGTTCCAGCGCAAGCTGACCCTCAATAACATCAAGAGGAATTTTGAGGCGGTGGGGCATCTTGTCCTTTCGGGCAAACGCTCAGCCAGAATCATCAGCGATTTTCAGCCGGATATCGCCATCGGTACAGGCGGATATGTCTGCGGACCCGTTCTCCGCAAGGCCGCGAAGATGGGCATTCCGGTGCTTGTGCATGAGTCGAACGCCTTTCCCGGCATGACGGTCAAGATGCTTGCCCATCACTGCGACTGCGTCATGCTGGCGGTCGAGGACGCCCGGAAGCGCATTTCCGCCGAAACCGAATTCGTGGTCACGGGCAATCCCGTCCGCGCGGAGGTGCTGGAATATGACCGCGCCCGCGCCCGCAGGGAGCTTGGCGTTGACGACCGCCCGCTGATTGTATCCTTCGGCGGTTCGCTCGGCGCGAGAACCATCAATGAATCCATGCTGGATCTGCTCGTCCGCAGCGCGAATGACGGCAGGTACCAGCACATTCACGGCTACGGCAGATACGGAAGCTTCATTCTGGACGAACTCAAATCGCGCGGCGTCGATCTGAAAAGCTGCCCCCATCTGGATGTCCGCGAATACATAAGCGATATGCCCAGAGTCATGGCGGCGGCGGATCTGGTCATCTGCCGTTCGGGTGCCATGGCGCTGAGCGAAATCCAGGCGCTCGGCAAGGCGGCCATTCTCATTCCGTCGCCCAATGTCGCCGAGAATCATCAGTATTACAACGCGCTGGCAATGGTGAACCGCGGCGCGGCGCAGATGATTGTGGAGAAGGATATTACCCCTGAGCTTCTGATGAAGAAGGTGGACAGACTGGCCGGCAACAAGAAGAAGCTCGCCAAAATGTCGGAAAACGCCCGCAATATGGCGATTCTGGACTCCCGCGAGAGAATACTCAAGGTGGTCTGCGACACGCTTCGCAAGCACGGCAGGCTGTGAAGTCAATCGGAACGGCTCCGGGAGAGCCGCGTCATAAAAAGTATCGTACGCTGTATTCTGGTGTGTGATAGGGAAAGAAGGAGTTGTAATAAAATTGGGCCGTAAAAAGAAAAAAGCCGCGCGGCCGGCGGGCGACAGCCGTATGGAAGCCGTCCAGCCCGACACGCCGGATTATTCCAAATACGAGAGGGCGAAAAGCAATAAATCGACCGTCAATCTCGCGTTGTTGAAGCTCGCCCGCCCGGAAGTGTCCCCCGGGGACAACGGCGGCGTTCCGGCGGAGAAGGCCGCTGAAGCCGGACAGAAAAAGAGCGGAAAATCAGGGAAAAAGGAAGATCAGAGAAAGAAAGCCAGAAAGAAGACGGGGCGCGGGGAGGAAGAATACAACGACGGAGAATGGGTGGAATCCTTCAGCAGGAACGCCGTCCGTTCGCCCGATGTGGCGGGCGCGGTGGAGAAGGCCGCTAAGGAATTCGACGCGGAGAAACGATATGACGAAGCCCTCGGCAGCGGGGATCATTACAGCTCCGTCATTGAGAAATTCTATCTCAAGCACCCCGAAGCCAGAAAAAAGGGAAGAGCGTCCGCTTCGCGTGGAACGAAAAGAGTCAGAAGAAGGAAAAGGAGGCCTTCCGTCGAGCCGGAAGAGCGCAGGAGAAATGAAAGATCGGTCGCGGAGATCGCGGCGCGGAATAAGGTGACGCCTTCCGCGGTGGAACGCGCCAGGGGCATTTCGTACACCCGGGCGAAGGGCGTCGTCCCGTCGAGGATCGCCCATCGTGACATTTACCGCAGGAAGAAAAAGCGTTCCGGCGCGCTGAATGTGCTGATTGTGGCGGTCATGCTGGTTTTTATCTGCGCGGTCTGCACGGCGGTGTTCTTCAACGTGAAGAGCATACGGGTGACAGGCGAAAGCCCGTACAGCATGGAGGCCATTCTCAGCCAATGTACGTTCAAGAAGGGCGACAATATTTTCCTTATCAATACGAAGACGCTGGAAGACACCATCATGCGCGAGCTTCCTTACATTGAAGCCTGCACGGTGGGAAAAAGCCTTCCCTCAACGGTGACGATAAACGTTTCCGGGGCGGATCTTCTGGGCGTTGCGGAGATTGACGGGAATACGTGGACCGTGCTGAGCAACAAGGGAAAGGTACTGGAAACGGACACCGACCTCGGCAATGTCAGCGAGAGCGACACGCTGGGAAGGCTGACTTATACGCCGGGAATTCACAGCGCGGAAGAGCTGGCAGAGGAGAAGGATATTCCGGTTCTCCACGGAATCAATGTAAAGAATCATGTCAAGGACGGCTATACCGCCGATGACGCGAGAACCACAGCGGAGAATTTCGCCGTCATCAAAAGAGCGGCGGACAAATACGATATGAAGCTCACCTCCATCACCTTTGACACTGTGAAGGGATATGACGCGGTGTATGATGGCAGGCTCAGAATTTTCCTGGGCGAAAATCTGAATCAGAAAATGGTCAACCATCGTATGCACGAGGTGTACGCCCTGATTTTCGTCGAGAAATATATTCCCGAGGACGGCAGGGGCGAGATCAAATTCTACAAGCAAAACGTCTATTTCAGGCCGGAATATTCGATTACCGAGGAAGAGCTTCAGAAGCTGAATGAACAGCGGATGGAAAGCAACCGCAGGAATCTGATGAAAATCGGTGAAATTTTCATGACGACCGGCGATGAATGGTTTAAGGGAAAGCTCGTGACGGAATAGCCGTGAGAACACGTGCGGACGCCTGATTCCGGGGGTTATTCATGATGAAAAGCACAAAGACAAAATGAAGAATCCACGGCTTCATTGGCAATTTGCATATAATTCTTCCGGATGCGGGTCAAAAAATTTAACACCGGAATGTATTATTTTAATAAAAAAAATATTGAAATTTTGACTGAGAAGAAGTATAGTATTAATCAGACACAAGTTTAAAAATGAAGGATAGCGAGTGAAGGCGACGCCTTACTCTATCAATCCGAGCAGGAGGAACAACACTATGGCTTTTGAATTTGATCAGGATTTTGAAAACAACGTGGTGCAGATTAAGGTAATCGGCGCGGGCGGCGGCGGCGGAAACGCTGTCAACCGCATGATTCAGATGGGCGTTAGCAGCGTTGAGTTTATTTCAATCAATACAGATGTACAGGCACTTCACCGTTCTCAGGCAACGCATAAGATTCAGATCGGCGAGAAGATCACCAAGGGCAAGGGCGCAGGCGCGGATCCCGCCAGAGGACAGCGCGCGGCCGAGGAGAGCAAAGAGGATATCGAAGCGGCCCTCAGAGGCGCGGACATGGTGTTCATTACCGCCGGTATGGGCGGCGGCACCGGTACAGGCGCGGCTCCCGTCATCGCTGAGATCGCCAAGGAAATGGGCATTCTCACGGTCGGTATTGTCACCAAGCCCTTCGCCTTTGAAGGCAAAAGACGCATGGAGCAGGCCGAGGAAGGCATTGCCGCTCTCCGCGAGCACGTTGACTCCCTTGTCGTCATTCCCAACGAAAGACTCAAGCTGGTGTCCGATCAGAAGATCACCCTCGCCAACGCGTTCACCATTGCCGATGACGTTCTCCGTCAGGGCGTTCAGAGCATTTCGGATCTGATCAACAGCCCCGGACTCGTCAACCTCGACTTTGCTGACGTCACCGCTGTCATGAAGGACGCCGGCTACGCACATATGGGCGTCGGTTCCGCCCAGGGCAAGGAGAAGGCTTCGATGGCCGCTCTTGCCGCTATTTCCAGCCCGCTGCTCGAAACATCCATCAACGGAGCAAGAGGCGTTATCATCAACATTACATCTTCCAATGACATCAACCTCGAAGAAGTCGATATTGCTTCCACCATGATCACCAAGGCAGCGCATCCCGACGCCACCATTATCTGGGGCGCGGCTTTCGATGACAACATGGACGATGAGATGAGAGTGACCGTCATTGCGACCGGCTTCTCCCTCGATCCCGAGAAGAAGGAGCAGACCCCCGCGACCACCGCGCAGAAGACGCCTGTGAGAAGAGCGGCTCCCGCCCCCTCCACCAACCCCAAGGCGCCCGCTGGCACGGAATCCAACATCAATGAGAACAACGATCCCGATTACTTTGACATCATGACCATTTTCGGCAGAAAGTAATCCCACTTCACAATTGCATTCCCGCGCCGGCGCAGATTGCTTCCCAATTTGCGCCGGCGTTTTTTGCGGTTTCTCTTTATTTTTTCCTGGCCGTATGTTATAATTGTTCTGCGAAGGCTATATTATGATAATGAACGGTGATGAAGAAATAATGAATGAAGAAATCATGTATCATATCGGATTGCCCGTCAGCGTTCGGGCGAAATACGCCATTCTTCCCGGCGACCCCGGCAGGGTGCCGAAGATTGCCGCATATCTTGAGGAGCCGCGCGAGCTGGGATTCAACCGTGAATTCCGCACATGGAGCGGAACGCTCTGCGGCGAGACCGTGCTGGTCACTTCAACGGGAATCGGCGGGCCGTCGGCTTCCATCGCAATGGAAGAGCTGATCCGGCTGGGCGTGGACACCTTCGTGAGAGTCGGCACCTGCGGGGGAATGAACGAGAAGGTGTGCGCCGGCGACGTGGTGATTGCCACCGGCGCGATTCGCATGGAAGGCACCAGCCGCGAGTATCTCCCGATCGAATTCCCCGCCGTCGCGGACTTCGGGCTGGTGCGCGATCTTGTGGACGGGGCGGAAGCCATCGGTCTGCCCTTTCATACGGGAGTGGTGCAGTGCAAGGATTCCTTCTACGGCCAGCATTCCCCGCAGAGTATGCCCAACGGTGCGGAGTTGCTTCGCAAGTGGGACGCGTGGATCGCCGGAGGCTGTCTGGCTTCCGAGATGGAGTCCGCCGCGATCTTCTCGGTGGCGGCGGCAAGAAACGTCCGCGCGGGCGCGCTGTTCCATGTCGTCTGGAACCAGATCCGGCGGGACAGATTCGGAGATGATTCCGAGTCGCACGACACCGACCGCGCAATCAGAGTGGCAGTTGAGGGTCTGAAACGCACGATCCGGAATGACAACTGCAAGTGAAAAAAGCACATAATATATTACAATTCTGACACTTTCAAAAAAATAGAAAAATAATATTGAAATTTTTGCGGAATATGATATAATTAAACTAAATCATTATCTTGCCGTAGTTTACACTTTTATATAAATGCCTTTTCAGAAAGGAGGATGCACTGTCATGGAATATTCAGGCGCGAGATTTCGCAGACGTTTTGTAGGATATGACCGCAGCGCCGTCGATGTGGAGTTTGAAAGACTGCTCAGCCAGGTGGACGAGGAAGTCAGCAGGAATGAGGAACTCAGGCGTGAGATCAGTGATCTGAAGGAAGAACGCAAGGATTGGGAATATGCCAAGCGCGCTCTGGAAGAGGAACGAACCGCCATTTCGCGTGATCGTGCATCGCTTGCCGAGTCGGTAAGCTCAATTTCCAGCAAGGTGGCGGAGCTTGAAACCAGTCTTTCTTCCGCCAAGGTAGCCAATGAAGCCCTTCAGCAGAGAGTGGAGGCAACCACTTCCGAGAGGAATCAGCTTCAGCTCCGGCTGGATACCGTTCAGGAACGCAACCGCGAGCTGACGCTGCGTGAGCGTCAGTTTGACGAGATAGAAAAATCCGTTTCGTCCATCATGTCGGTCACCAAGCGCGCTACCGACAGACTTTTCCAGAAGTCGGTCGAGAACCAGGAGAACGTGATCCGCATTGCCGGCGACGCGGCGCAGGAGGCAGCGATGATCCGCGCGGATCTTTCTGCTGCCCGTGACGACATGAATGTGGCGTTTGACGAATTGCAGGACCGGATTGACAAGATCGACGCCTCCCTGACGGGCGCGGTGCATAAGCTGGTCGCCATCAAGCATGACAGCGGACTCAAGGCGAGAAACGCCGACGCGACCATCGAAAGCGAGGTCGAGCGTCTGCTTTCGCTCAGAGCCGGAGAAATAGATTATTCCGACGGCAAGGGATATGCCGTCCCGGTGCTTGGCCCGTATAGCGCGAAGTTTATTTCCGATACCGCCAAGAAGGTCAATTCCGGCGAATTGGAGGGCAATCCTCCCTCACAGCAGGCGCGCAAGACAGAGCCTGCCCATTCGCGTCCGGAAAGCGCGGGTCAGCAGCCCGACGGCAAGCCCACGGTGAGAAAGACCTATCCCAGCAATTTTGACTCTACAGACGCGTCTATCAGAGAGGCCAACAAGCTGCTTGACGCTGCCGATGACGCGGCGGAACAGAGAAACTATGTCCCGCTCCAGCAGCAAATGCCTGTCGCGCAGCCGGTCGCCCCTGCTTATAGCGCGGTTTACAATCCGTATATGGCGCAGCCTTACACGCCGCCGGTGCCTTATTACCAGCCGCCCAGACAGAATCCCATCGGATTCGGCTATCATGAAGAACCTGAAGAACCAGCGCAGTCGGCAGCCCCGCCGACTGCCCCGCCGGAGCAGATCAATCCCTACGCGGAGGGAGATTATGAGCGCGTGGATATCAGCAAGCTCGGCAGCGATACGCCTACGATCAATATGGGCTCACCGGAGATTCAGTATATTCAGCCGCAGCAGGTGCCGCAGTATGCCTTTGACGGTTCGCCTGTCCAGATGAGCATGAATATATCGCAGCCGATTGTCAGCACTACGGTCCCCGTTACACCTGAATTTGCCACTGCCGCGCCGACATTCACGCCCAATGTGCCCGTCGTTTCCGCGAACGCCCAGCCGCAGATTCCGGTCAGCGCGCCGGTTGAAACGCCGGCCGACGAACCTGTTTCCGCCGCCAAGAGGGTAGAGGTCACCAGAAAGGTGCGCCAGGTTCCTGTGGACAACAAGGTGCCGGTCACCGTCCGCCACGGAAATAAACAATAATGTAAAAGAGTCTGTCTGAATAGCGCATTTTGCCGGGGACAGACTCTTTTTTGTCATCACAGGAGAGATGTTATGGAAATTAATATCTTGTCGGAGGACAAAGACGTCATTGTATGCGTCAAGCCCCCAGGCGTTCTTTCGCAATGCGACGGGCAGGAGGATATGCCCGCCATTCTCCGCGCGCGGTTCGGCGGGGATATTTATCCCGTTCACCGCCTTGACCGGAATGCCGGCGGGGTGATGGCCTTTGCCAGAAACGCGCGGGCGGCGGCTTCGCTGTCGTCGCAGATGCAGAACGGGCAGTTCGTCAAGCGGTATCTCGCCGTGGTCGCGGGCATTCCCCGGCCGGGGGAGGGCGAAATGACCGACCTGCTTTTCAGGGATTCCCGCAGCGGCAGGTCGTTTGTGGTGACCCGCCCCAGAAAAGGCACCAGGGAGGCGAGGCTTTCCTACCGCACCATTGACGCCGCCGACGGCCGATCGCTAGTGCTGATCCGGCTTTACACCGGACGGACGCATCAGATCAGGGTGCAGTTTGCTTCCCGCGGAATGCCGCTTCTGGGCGACGGAAAATACGGCAGCCGCGACAAGGGGTGCGGAATGGCACTCTGGTCGTACCGGCTGGATTTTATGCATCCGACCGCTCCCGGCGTGGCGGTGGGCTGCTGTTACCTGCCGGACGGCGGCGAATACCCGTGGCGGTTGTTTGACCTTGACAGTCTCCGGGAATCCGGATAGGAACGCATTCCGTTCTCAGCCGAAAAAAACGCCATATTGCTGATTCTGCTCTCAGCAATATGGCGCCGTTTGATAAGTCGTCAGTCAGCGGTGTAGGGCATGAGCGCAACGTGACGCGCGCGCTTGATCGCTACGGTAAGCTGACGCTGGTGGAACGCGCAGGTGCCGGTCACTCTGCGGGGAAGGATCTTCGCTCTGTCCGAAACGTATCTTCTGAGCTTGTTTACATCCTTGTAGTCAATTTCCTTGATCTTATCCACACAGAAACTGCATACTTTCTTGCGGCCCTTGCGGCCTCTGCGTTCGGGTCTTTCAGCCATGATAAATCCTCCTTTGGTTGATTGTGTCGTTTGTTGAATGTTGTCAGAACGGCAGATCGTCGTCCGCCACGGGAGCGAAATCGCCTTCGTCGCCGCTCTGGTAGGAGCTTGCAGGCTCGCCGTAGGACGGCTGCTGCGTCTGGACGGGCGGCGGGGTCATGCGCTCATAGCGGCTGTAGTCGTAATTGCCTTGATTGCCGCTGTCCCTCTTGCCCTCGGCAAAATAGACCTGATCAGCGACGACGTCCCATGATCTGCGTTTGTTTCCCTCGCGGTCGGTGTAGCTGTTCACCTGAATGGTTCCCTGAACAGCGACCAACTGTCCCTTGTGGAAATACTTGCTGACGAAGTCGGCAGTGTTTCTCCACACGATGATATCGAGGAAATCGGTTTTACGCTCGGCGCCCTGGGGGGTGTAATCCCTGTCCACGGCGAGCGTAAATCTCGCAAACGGTGCGCCGCTCTGAGTGGTACGGTAATCGGGTTCGGCAGTCAGCCTGCCCATCAGAATAACACGATTCAGCATCTTTGTACCCTCTCCTGATTACTCCGCGTCGGCTTCAACTGCTTCGGTGGTTTCCTCTGCAACAGACTCTGCGGCGGCGGGAGCTTCGACCGCGGGGGCGGGAGCTTCGGACTTCTCGATTCTCTTGACAATCAGAGAACGAAGAACGCCGTCCGTGATGTTGTAAACTCTGTCGAGTTCAGCCGGGAATTCCGCGTCGCAGGTGAAGTTGAAGAGCACGAAATAACCCTCGGACTCCTTGTTGATCAGGTAAGCGAGCTTGCGCTTGCCCCATTCCTCAACGCTGTCAAGAGTGGCGTTAGCCTCGATCATGTTCTTGAACTTGCCGACAACCTCCGCAACGGCTTCATCGCCGTTTTTGCAGGACACAATAAGGATGGACTCATAAGCTTCTTTCATCTTTTCCATCTTTCAGCACCTCCTTCTGGG
>CADCON010000045.1 GCA_902803035.1 uncultured Ruminococcus sp. | reverse complement strand
GGTAAGGGTTTTGCCGTTGCCGAAAAATTCGATATTGACAGGGCATTCCGTTCCCTTGACATCAAAATTGGCGATCGGACGTTCTCCCTTGCCGCCGTTTAAGTACCAGCGGTCGTACTGCTTTCCGGTAATGTACATACCGTTTTCGCCGAAAAGATCATCATCGTTGACGGAAAGGGAGATCACCGCCCTGTCGCTGTCAAAACGCTCGCCGATAAAGTAGGAGGCGGCGGACTGTTCGCTCAGGGATCCGTCGGGAGCGACCGCGACCGTCCTGATGACGAATGCCTTCCGGACAGGCGTTGTGAGGGGCGTGTAATTCTTCCAGTCATAAACGATGTCCTGACGGGATATTCTGACATTCGGCTCATCGCTGCGGTCATAGACCCGGATTGGCCCGCTGTAGACGGGGGAATCAGCGGTCGGCTGACTTCCGTCGGTCGTATAATGGATCACCGCTCCATTGCCTGCGGTGATTTCCACATTGCATTCGCTGTCGTAGAAGCCGGGGTCCTTGGAAAACGAGGGCTTCATTAAGACGGCTGCCGACGCGGCATTCGGCTCGCCGGGGGAAGGACGCATATATTCCCATCCGTTGCCGCCTGTGCGGCAGTAGGAATACGCCCCGCTCCGGACTTTGTCGGCGACCACCATGTCGATAATTCTGCCGCCCGCGTCCGAAAGAATGACGCGGGTTCCACCGGAGCGGCTTAATGAGAAGACCGGCGTTTCCAGAGGAATCAGTATCAGCTTCCCCGCGCCGATCACCTTGGCGGGAAGCGGGTATTTTTTGAGATTTTCCTCGTTGTCACTGAGATACAGCCCTTGTGTGCGGCATGGAAGGCTGCCTTCGTTGAGAATCTCAATGTATCCGCCGTCAGAAACGCGTCCGACTTTGGCGTCGCAGACCTCGGTCAGCTTCAGATGTCTTGTCCCGCCGGCGCAAAAGGCGATGGACGCAATGATGACCAGAAGCAGAAAGCTGAGATCCAGCGTCATAAGGCGCACTATCCGTCGGCTTTGTACGGGCGGGACAAAGGGCTTTTCCCCGCCTGATTTTGAGATGATGACCGACCGGACAGCAAACCCAGTCGCAATGGCAATGGGAATCCACAGCAGCAGAATGCCGTAAATGTATTCTGTCGACTGGTAACTGAGTTTCTTCTCCACTGTCAAGCGGAGTGTGCGGAAAATATCCGCGTTCCCCCTGAACAGCATATGAAGCAGGAACAGCGCGGCGGCGTTCACGGCAAGGCATACCGCCCCTATTATTATTTTATACGCGGACGCCTTTTTCTCATTCTCGGGAAAATAGGGAAGATCGGCGATCATCACTGAAACAGACGAAACCGCCGGATATATAATGAAGAGACATAGAATGGCAATGAAAAACGACAATTTGATTTCCGCCTTCTTTCATGCAATGGGGAAGGAGTGCCCCGCTTTCGCAGGATTGCATTATGAACAGGTCTGCAATTCGCTATCATAAGTATTATAGAGATAATTTATAAAAATGTCAATACAGCGCGTCAAATATTATAAAACAAGCATATACTGAAGGAAGAAGAGGTGATTTTCATGCGGCTGAAAGCGTATGACAGGGAATCCGCCGTCGCCTACGCGGTGAAATGGGCGGAGGGGAGAAATCCGAGGTATTATGATTTTGACGGAATCGGCGGCGACTGCACGAATTTTGTATCACAGTGCATTTTTGCGGGCGCGGGCGTCATGAATGATACGCCGGTCTTCGGATGGTATTACTATTCATTGCGGGAGCGCGCGCCCGCGTGGACGGGTGTGCAATACCTTTATCAATTTCTGGTGGGAAATCAATCGGTCGGCCCGTTCGCCAGGGAAGCGGGGGAAGAGGACATTAGACCGGGCGACGTCATTCAATTGGGGACAGAGAGCGGGCTTTTCTATCACTCGCTGATGGTGACCGCCGTCACACCGGAGATTCTTGTCTGCGCGCATACTTTTGACGCCCTGAATAAGCCGCTGTCGGATTACCTGTACGATACGGCGAGAATGCTGCATATCGAGGGCGTGAGAAGCTGGTAAAAAAAGCCCGTGGCTCTGTGTGATGAGAGTCACGGGCGAACGGTCAGTAATTGAATTTTTTGAGAAATATTTTAATAGCCTCTTCATTTTCGGCGTCTGTAGGAGGTACATACAGGATAGTGTTTTCAACATACGCTATGACAGCATACCTTCCGGCTGATTTCTTGACACGCTTGGCGTAATTTCTTCCGTTTTCGACCGATCCCTTTTCGTTCGATCCCTGTTCGTTGTCCAGTATTTCGCCTTGGGCAAGGTAGAGCTTTTTGGCATTTTCCTTATCGGTCAGGATGTAGAATTCAATCTGGAAAGCGCGGTTTTCGGGCGCGGCGACGGTTGCGGTCCTGATCACTTCCGCGTTGGTGTACTGATCCGTAATGTCATATACATTGTACCCCAGTTCTTTAGCGACAGCCTGGAACGATTGGGTATCAGACGGATTTTTTCTGCACGACGTAAGGAGTGATGCGAGAAAAACCAGACAAAGAAGAGCCGCGACCGGTCTGATGGATTTTTTCATTTGAATGACCTCCGATGATGAAGCTGCGGATTACAGATACTTGAGTTCCTTGAGGAAACCCTCGATCTGCGCCTTGTTGGAAATATCGGTTCTGTCAACATAGACGACGGTATTCTTTACCCGTTCGATCATCATGAATCCGTTGGCTGATTCCAGCCTGAAGACGTCATAGTTGCTGCCGGAATCATTGGATTCGATAGCGTCGGCGCTTTTCATCATGAGCAGGTTGTTTTTGTTGCTGCTGTAGAAGGAAGAGGCAAATGCCTCGTCCGTCAGCTCATAGAATTCAATCTGGAAGGACTTGTCCTGCGCCGCGGCCAAGGTGGCAAAATTGATGTAATCATAAGGCGCGAAAAGATCCGTCGCGTCCTCGACGATATAGCCTTTCTGCGTGGCGAGGTATTCAAAATCCACGGTGGAAACAGGATCCTTGCTTCCGCAGCCTGTCATCAGGCAGAGAAGCATTGCTGAAGCGAAGAAAATACTGATTGCCCTGAACGTAAATGATTTCATAATGAAGCCTTCCTCTCACAATAAATGGAAAAATAATATACCAAAATTATTTTAGCAAAATAGTTCATCTTTGTCAAGAATTAATATGATATGGAAGAAAAATAATGTGCAGAACAGGATGGAAGAGACAGAATAAAAAAACCGTACCGGCTGAATGCAGACGATACGGTTTCCGATTAGTCGCGTTTCTCAAACACCATGGTGGTACCGTTTGAAACAATGGTAATGCTGGAGCCGTCAAATTTGAATTTGGTGTTCTTGCCGTTGGTGGTAAAGATCATTTTGCTGAAATTGTAGGTCATTTCGACTTTCTGGCCGAAGATATCCATTTCCGCGGTGTTGTCATCTCTGACTTCAAGCGTTGCGGTCAGGCCCATGGCACGAAACTGTTCGATCCGTTCTTCCGAAAGGTTCATTCCTCCGCCGTTCGCGCTGATCAGGTCATAGGTACCCACTATCTTTTCCTTTGAGGAAGAGCACGAGCAGAGCGACAAGAGAAGGAGCAATGCCAGTGCCGTCAATAAGCTGTTTCTGATGGTTTTCATCCATATCTCTCCTTTATCTTTTATGAATACAATGAAGAACAAACGGGCAGAGAAATCAGGAAATAATCGCTGCCGGCTGCCCGTTTGCCGCTGACTTATCCGTCGGAAGTCCCGATAAATGCTTCGCCCGTGACCTGCGCGTTGACGCTTCCGCCTGTCGCGTCGGCCAGTTGTTTTCCGAAAGCGGCGAAATCCTCCCGTGTCATGCTGAAGGATATGGCGACGCATTCGCCGAAATCCGTGCCGCTGATTTCCCCGCCGCATTCAGGAATCAGCGCGCTGAGCCTGCCGTACTGATTGTAATCGCAGACGAGCCGGCAGAGAAGGCACATCCGCATGGTGACGACGCCGGCGGCGGCAATGCCGATGGAAGCGGCGCGGCTGTAGGCGCGGACAAGCCCACCGCCGCCGAGAAGGATACCGCCGAAGTAACGGGTGACCACCACGGCGCAGTCGGTCAGCCCGGATTTCTGAATCACGCCCAGCACAGGCATTCCCGCCGTGCCGGAAGGCTCTCCGTCGTCGGAATACCTGGCGGTATTGCCCTCGCGCAGACAATAGGCGTAGACATTGTGCTTTGCGTCCCAGTGCTTCGACCTGATTTCCGCGATAAAGTCCTGCGCTTCCTTTTCCGAAGCCACCGGGCGCGCGTAGCCGATGAAGCGGGAACGCTTTTCCGTGAATTCATCCTGCGCCGCGATCCGGAGCGTTTTATATTCCTCGATATGGCGTCCCTCCTTCCGGTGCGCTGCTTTTCTTTAACAACCATTCTATCACAGAATTATATCCATGTCAATATCGGAAAAGGGAGTTGATTTCGGGCGGAAAAGGGAGTATAATATTCTATATCATTCAACAGGAGGTCTGTCATATGGGAATGGGTTATACACTTGTCTGCAAAAAATGCGGGTATTCGCGCCATTTTTTTCTCGGCTGCGGCATGATGTACAACGAGGTGCTGCGCGAAAGGACGGAGCAGGCGAAAAGCGGGGCACTCGGCGAACGCCTGAAGGAATTGTTTGAGCAGTACCCCAACGGCTGCATCGACGCGATGAATGAGCTTTATTACTGTCCTGACTGCCGCCGTGTGGAGTGTGAGAGCAGTCTTGACTTCTACAGGCCGAAAAATCCGGATCAGGAGGAAGCTGATTATTTTGCGCCCGACATGGATCAGTATGAGCTGGTGGAAACGCGGGAGCATACCTGTCCGAAGTGCGGCAGGGCGATGAAAAAGATTATGCGTCTGACGGAGAACGAGCCGGTTGAATGTCCCGAATGCGGCGGCGTGTTGGAAGGCGGTCATCCCCTGCTGTGGGATTAGTCCGGCCGCGGGCGAACGCATTTTGCAGGAAGGCATTTTCTGCCGGATCACGGACGAGGGGCGTCATCTGTTATTCCCGTATGAAAAGCGGGCGCGTGAAATGAATTTTTCGCAAAAAGCCCTTGACAAATCGCAAAGTGCTGATATAATAGGGTATAAAGCTGAATACCAAAAAGACTGTGAAGGGAACAAGACACAGCCTCGGCGTCTCAGAGAGTCGGCGGATGCTGCAAAGCCGATGTCACGAGCTGTGTGTATAACTCATCCCGGAGTTTTCC
>CADCON010000044.1 GCA_902803035.1 uncultured Ruminococcus sp. | reverse complement strand
GTTTTTTACAATGTACGAAGACAAAACTCTCAGATGCAAGGATTGCGGCAAAGAATTTGTTTTCACGGCAGGCGAGCAGGAATTCTATGCGAGCAAGGGCTTTGAAAATGAGCCTCAGCGCTGCAAGGAATGCCGTGACGCAAGAAAGGCTGCCACCAGACAGCAGCGCAAATCTTACAAGGCTGTATGCGATGCGTGCGGCGGTGAAGCAATCGTTCCATTTGAGCCGACAGAAGGCCGCCCTGTTTACTGCAGCGAGTGCTATGAAAAGATGAAGAACAACTGAAGCAAGACCGTTTCTTCTTCCTGACAATCTGCGGCTTTGCCAAGGTCATTTAAATGAGATTTTTGTTGCAATAATTTTTGATTCTATTTCAGAGGAATTACACCAACAGAACCTTAGTGAAATTTATCGTTGGCAAATAATTAAACAGCTGTAATGGTATTCATCATTGCAGCTGTTTTTTCTGTGTCATTTTTTCTCCGAGGGCATATTTTGTATCAGGGAAGTGCTGAATCGAGACTTGGCCGTCGATTCCGCGCCGCCGGGATACCGCTTTGAGCGGCGGGGGAATAAAAAGGTCAGCTCACGGCGCAGCGTTCCCGGATGATTCAGGAATACTGACGTCCGCATTCTGCCGGGTTCGGGCAGCATTGAATGCACGTCATTTTCATCAATTCACAGGAGGTCATCTGAATTGGATCAATGCGTATTTGCGGTGATAGGAGGGGACGCAAGACAGATCGCCCTTGCCAATCTGCTCGCCGCCGAAGGAATCACCGTTTACTGTTCCGGGTTTGAACACGCGTCGCGGCAGCTAACCGGAACGGCTTCCACAGATCCGCTGACAGCCGCGCTCATGGCGGACGTCATTATACTGCCCATGCCGCCCACCAGAGATGGCGAAACGCTCAACGCGCCATTGAGTACCTATCGTATTGCTCTTGACGAGGAATTCTGCGGCGCGCTGACCGGAAAGGCCATTTTCGCGGGAATGGCCGAAAAGCTGAGAGCGGTTGCTCCGGCATACGCTCAGCTCGATCTCTACGATTATTACGCCAGCGAGAGCTTTCTGCTGAAAAACGCGCGCGCAACGGCGGAGGGAGCGGTCGCGGAGCTGATCATTCACTTTCCGCGCGTCATATGCGGCAGCAGGATCCTGCTCACCGGCTGCGGCAGGATAACAGGCTTTCTTGCGCCGATGCTTCACGGTCTTGGCGGAATGGTTACGGTTGCGGCGAGAAAACCGTCAGACCGCGCCAGAATTGCTTCGCTGGGAATGGAAGCGTTGCCCTTCCATAAGGCGCTGCGAAGGGCAAAGGAGTACGCGGTCGTCGTCAATACCGTCCCCGCGCCGGTCATAGATAAAAGATGGATCGGCGCGCTGTCACCAGACGCGCTGCTGATCGATCTCGCGTCAGCGCCGGGAGGAATCGATCAGGATGAATGTGAAAAAAGAGGCATCAGGGCCATCACCGCTCAGGGGCTGCCGGGAAAGTATTCGCCGCTAACAGCCGCGGAAATCATCAAAGAAACCGTGATGTCCATTCTGGAGGAGGATCAAGATGATGGAGGAGTTAAAGGATATTAGGATTGGTTACGCGCTTTGCGGTTCATTCTGCACATTCCGCCAATCCATCGATCAGATGAAAACGCTCGCGCAGTCCGGCGCGGATATTTACCCGATTATGTCGCAGAACGCCTATTCGCTTGATACGCGATTCGGAATGGCTGCGGATTTTGTGAGCGAGATAGAAGCGATCTGCGGGAAGAGTGTGATACACACCATCCCGCAGGCGGAGCCGATCGGACCGCGCAAGCTGCTGGATGTGCTGGTTATTTCACCCTGCACTGGGAATACGCTTGCCAAGCTCGCCGCGGGAATCACCGATACCGCGGTCACGCTTGCGGCCAAGGCACACCTGAGAAACGCCCGTCCGCTGGTGATCGGCGTTTCCACCAACGACGCACTGGCGACCGCCGCCAAGAATATCGGCGCGCTGATGAACAGCAAGAATCTCTATTTCATTCCCATGTCGCAGGACGATCCGAAGGGAAAGTCGAATTCAGTGGTGGTTCATTTTGACAGGACAGAGGAAACGATCATCCACGCGCTGCGTCATTCGCAGCTTCAGCCGATGATCACCGACAGAAATCGACGATAGTAAAACGCAGATCGTCCGCGGGAAACCGGAAAGGCTTGCCGCGGACGATCCTGTTATACGCATTGATCAGACGAATCAGCCCTTATACTCCGAAAGGGTAATTTCCGCCTTGTAATCCTGATGTCTTCTTCTGATGACCAGGGTAATTGTATCTCCTACAGAACACTTGTTCATTTCGGCCTGAATGTCATTTTCGGACTGGACCTCGGTCCCGTTGATGGAAATGATCATGTCGCCGGCCTGAATTCCGGCAGCATACGCGTCGGAGCGCATATCAACGCTGGAAACATAGATGCCGAACTCATCATAGCCGTAGAGCCACGCCGCAGCATAACTGTTGATGGCAACATAGGAAAGACCGAGGTTGACGCGGCCTTTTACATAGCCGTATTCCATCAGATCGCCGATTACCTTCTTGACGGTGTTGGCGGGAATGGCAAATCCAAGACCCTCAATGTCGGAGCCGCTGGATTTGGCGTTGACAATGCCGATAAGGTTGCCTTTGTCGTCGAACAATCCGCCGCCGGAATTACCGGGGTTGATAGCCGCGCTGGTCTGAAGCAGCGTCATGGTTTCTCCGCCTATTTCAATTTCACGTCCCAATGCGCTGACGATGCCGCTTGTCACCGTACCGCCGAGCTGACCGAGGGGATTCCCGATGGCAATGGCGGTCTGACCGACCTTGAGCTGATCCGAATCGGCGGTAAGAACCGCGGGCGTCAGCCCCTTCGCGTCAATTTTGAGAAGGGCGAGATCTGTCTTGGCGTCATCGCCGATAATTTTAGCGGAATAGCTGGTTCCGTTTCTCAGGGTGACGTTGATCTTGCTGGTGCCTTCAATGACGTGATGATTGGTGACAATGTAGCCGTCAGTGGTGAAAATGACGCCGCTTCCCGCGCCCTGAGAGATGTACTGCCCCATAAAGCTGTTGGTGGAAACCACCTCCGTGGTAATCTCAACCACGGAATCGGCGACTGCGGCGGCGACGTCCTCCACGGCGTAGGAGGCCTGGCTTCCGTTGTCAGTGGATCGTTCTATTTCCTGAAATACGACCTTGGAGCCATCCTCCGTCTGAATGACAGTGCTTCCGCCGCCGCCGAGCTTTGCGCCGAGGAATCCGCTTGCCAGTCCGACAAGCGCGGCGAGCAGGACGGAAATCAGAATGGTCGAAACGTTTGTCCCGATCTTCTTCGGACCGCCGGAGGGCGGCTGAAGACCGGCAGAGGGCTGCGAGATGTACTGACGCTGAAGACCGTTTTGTCCCGCGCCGGAGGGGGAAGAGGCCGGGTAGGAATTCCGGTTGTTGACCTGTCCAGGATAATTGGCTGACATAATTGATTGCTCCTTTACAATTTTATTTTTGGATTAATAAAATCATACTCCTTGTTATTGATAAATGCTTGATCGGAATATAATGGTATTGCGATGTTAATGTGATTATTATGCGAGATAAATTGCTATTATTTTAGATAATTTATACGTCTATTCATATTATATACATATTTCTCCTGTAAAATATTATGTAATTGTTAACAACTATCGCTTTTTTATGTGAGGACAATGCTATGAAGGATTTTTACACAAAGTACAGGAAAACCATTATCAGCTACTGCGGCGTCGCCGCTGTGCTGGCCGTCGTCGGAATCATCTGGCTTGCGATGGGCGGGGCGGACAGTATCAAGAGAAGCTCTGTCAATGAGAAGGTGACGCAGAGCGACTATTATCTTCCGAGCGTTTCCGAGTCAGATAATATGTCCGTTGACGAAATGCAGATTGAAAGGGTTAAGGTGACAAAGCTGATCGGGATCTATGAATCGGGAGGCGACTGGGGCGGAGAATCAATTGTCCAGCGCACCCAGTCGTTCATGGTGAAGATACTGACCGGGCCATACAAGGGCGTTGAAGCGGAGATGGATCTTGACCTGACCGATATCACCGGCACGGGCAAAGGCGTCATCATTGCAAAAGAAGGGGACAGGCTTCTCGGCTACTTTGTGATGGATTATGATACCTACACGCTTCATGGCACCTGTACAGGATTCCAGCGGGATATCCCCCTGATGTGGCTTGCGCTGGGATTTATCGTGCTGCTGCTGCTTTTCTTCGGCAGGAGCGGCATCAAATCTTTCTCCGCGCTTGTGATCACCTGCTTCATGCTGATCTTTGTCATGATTCCGCTGGTCTATAGCGGAATGGATCCGGTGCTTGCCGTAGCGATTTTCGGATTTGCCACCATCGTGGTCACGCTCCTGATGGTTCACGGGCCTTCCGTATCCTCGCTTGCCGCCGGAATGGGGGCGGTCGGAGGCGTCATAACCGCCGCGCTGATCGCCTACATTCTGAAGAAAATCATCTGGATCACCGGCACGGTTGATGAAGAATCCATCAGTCTGCTCTATACCGACAACGGAAGAAATCTCGATATTGCGTCCATTCTCTTCGCGGCAATCGTCATAGGAAGTCTGGGCGGCACCATCGACGTCAGCGTTTCCATTTCCTCCTCGCTGGAAGAGCTGAAAGAAAAAATGGGCAGCGAAATTACAGGCTGGGAGCTTGCGCGTTCGGGAATGTCCATCGGATGCAGCATCATGGGCGCGTCGCTGAATACCATGATACTCGCTTACGTAGGAAGCTCCTTCCAGCTTCTGATGCTGTTCAGCGCGTACAAGATTTCCTTTGTGGATATCATCAATAATGAGATGATCGCGGTGGAATTGCTCCGCGCGCTGGCGGGCTGCTTCGGGCTGCTGATGTCAGTGCCGCTGACCTCAATGACGGCGGCCATTTTCTCCAGTAAAGGGAATATGGGCACATTCAGGCTGACCGACATCAAAATCTTCAGCGTGCTGTCACAGCTCGGCGGAAGGTTTTCCCGTGCCTGGAAGAGGGCGATTGACGAAGCGAAAAAGGACGCGGAAGAGAAGCAGTCTTCCGACGGCGAATCGCAGGAAAACCTGTTTGAAAAAGCGAGGCGGCATTATGACGAGATTCATTCCGACGAATCGGACGGCGAAAACGCCGACAAGCAATGAAAGGTTGGGATTATGACGGACCATTCATCCAATAGCAGCGGGGAGTCGTCTTTTTTTGCGATTGTATCCCGTATGAAATACATTGATCGCTGGGCGTTGATGAGAAATACGCACAGCGAAAGCCTGAGCGAGCATTCGCTTGACACGGCGATGATCGCGCACGCTCTGGCGGTTATCCGCAACAAGCGGTTCGGAGGTAATGTGAATCCGGAGCGCGCCGCGCTGCTGGCCATATTCCACGACGTGCCGGAGGTAATTACCGGCGATATGCCGACGCCGGTCAAATATTTCAGCGACGAAATCCGAACGGCATACGCGGGCGTTGAAAGCGCGGCTGAAAAACGCCTTTTGTCGCTGCTGCCGGACGATCTCCGGGGAGAATATCATTCCCTTCTCACGCATGAGGGCGAAGACGCCGAGCTTCTGCGAATTGTCAAGTGCGCCGACAAACTGAGCGCGCTGATCAAATGCCTGGAGGAAGAAAAGGCCTGCAACCGTGAATTCACAGCGGCAAAAGCCTCTACAATCAAAGCGATAAGAGCGATGGGACTTCCCGAGGGAATCGAATTCCTTGAAAAATTCATTCCTCCGTTTGAGCTTACGCTGGACGATCAGAATATGTGACAAGCTCCCCGGCAATGCTGTTCCGTCGGTCTGACCGAGGGCGGAAAATACACCCCGCCGCTGCGGGGGATAAAATGCCGGCAGGGGATGGGACTGTTGAAACTGACGGCGTGGTTCGTTTGATGAAACCGGCATTTTCCGTCGGTCTGAAAAAAGCAGTCGCAGACGCATTCTGGCGCTTTCACACTGTTTCCTTCCTTCAAAAAATCTCTCCGTTATTATCTGCACGGAGAGATTTTTTATACTGACGCCAGCAATATTCATAAAATACATCTTTTTCAAATGAACTTGTCGTGCTATAATGAATAAAACAATATCCGTTTTGAAAAGAACTGTAAACAGGAGCTGTCATGCAATGAATTATCAGGAAATCATCAAAACCGTCGATCATACGCTTCTCAGGCAGGACGCCACGTGGGAGCAGATCAGGACCCTGTGTGACGAGGGAGTCCGTTGGGGAACAGCGTCAGTCTGCATTCCGCCATGCCATGTCAGGCGGGCGGCGGAGTATCTCCGCGGCAATCTCCCTGTCTGCACGGTGATCGGGTTTCCGAACGGATACAGCACCACGGCGGCAAAGGTCTTTGAAACCTCCGACGCGATTGCCAACGGCGCGGACGAGATCGACATGGTCATCAATATCGGAATGCTGAAGGAACGGTCATACAGCGGAATTCTTGACGAAATCAGGGCGATAAAGACGGCCTGTGGAGAGAAGCTTCTGAAGGTCATCATTGAAACCTGTCTTCTCACAGAGGATGAAAAGGTCAGGATGTGTCATATCGTTTCCGATTCGGGCGCGGATTTCATCAAGACCTCCACCGGATTCTCAAAGGGCGGCGCGACACTGGAGGATATCAGGCTTTTCAAAGCCAACACGGCTCCCCATGTCAGCATCAAGGCGGCCGGTGGCGTGCGGACGGTTGAAGACGCGCGGAATTTCCTCGCCGCGGGTGCGTCCCGGCTGGGTTCGAGCAGTATCGCGCGAATACTTGCGGAAAAGAGTGAATCATAAACTAACATTCAGTAAAGGAGAGATGCTTCATGTCAAAGAACACCCCCACCCCTCACATCTCCGCGGCACCTGAGGACTTTGCCCGGACAGTGCTGATGCCGGGCGATCCGCTCAGGGCAAAATTCATTGCGGAGCAATACCTTGAAAAGGCGAGGCTGGTCAACAATGTGCGCGGCGTACAGGGCTACACCGGCAGCTACCGCGGAATTCCCGTTTCTGTGATGGCCAGCGGAATGGGAATGCCGTCCATTGGAATTTACAGCTATGAGCTTTTTCATTTCTATCATGTAGACAATATCATCCGGGTGGGAACCGCCGGAGCCTACAGCCCATCGGTGAATGTCCGTGATATCGTCATTGCGATGGGTGCCTGCAGCGATTCCAATTTCGCGTCACAATACGGGCTTCCCGGCACATTTGCGCCCATTGCCAGCTATGAGCTGATGAAGACCGCCATAGCCAAGGCGGACGAAAAAGACGTCAGGGTTCATGTCGGCAATTGTCTTTCCTCCGACGTATTCTACAGCGACAATCCTTCGGCTGTGGAAAAATGGTCGAAAATGGGCGTATTGTGCGTCGAGATGGAAGCCGCGGCGTTATACATGAACGCGGCACGAAGCGGGAAGAACGCGCTCGGCATCTTCACCATTTCTGACAGCCTGGTCACCGGAGAGGCCACCACTTCGGAAGAGCGTCAGACCTCGTTTACCAATATGATGGAAATCGCCCTTGAAACGGCGGTAGCCATGGGATAGCGGCATTTTATTTTATATAACCGGAGGTGTTCCGATGAGTGAATTTCGGCGCGTTTTCCTGATCGTACTTGACAGTCTGGGGGCGGGAGAGCTTCCGGACGCGGGGATTTTCGGCGACGCGGGGGCGCACACGCTGCGGTCGCTTTCCCGCTCACCCAAACTGTTTATTCCCCATCTGCGACGGCTCGGTATCGGCCATATTGAAGGACTCGGCTTTCTTGGCGCAGAGGAGCATCCGCAAGCGGCGGTCTGCAAGCTGGCGGAGCGTTCCAACGGCAAGGATTCCACCATCGGTCACTGGGAAATGGCGGGAGTGATTTCAACAAGCCCGCTTCCGACCTTCCCGGATGGCTTCCCGGACGAGATACTGAATGCATTCCGCAGCATGACCGGGCGCGGCGTTCTCTGCAATAAGCCGTATTCCGGCACACAGGTCATCGCGGATTACGGGGAAGAGCATATGCGGACAGGCGATCTGATTGTCTATACGTCGGCGGACAGCGTGTTTCAGATTGCCGCTCATGAAGATGTTGTGCCGCTGGAAGAGCTGTACAATATCTGTCGTCAGGCGCGGAAAATCCTCACAGGAAAATACGGCGTGGGCAGAGTCATCGCGCGTCCCTTTGTGGGAAAACCGGGGAGCTTCACAAGAACGCCGCACCGGCATGATTTTTCCATAGAGCCGCCGGGAGAAACCATGCTGGACGCCATTCAGGCCGCGGGACTCGACGTGATTTCCGTGGGGAAAATACAGGATCTCTTTGCCGGAAGAGGCCTGACCGAAACGCACCCGACGTCCGGCAATGACGAGGGGATGAAGCTCACTTCTCAGATAGCCGGCAGGGATTTTCACGGTCTTTGCTTTGTCAATCTGGTGGATTTTGATATGCTTTACGGTCACAGGCAGGATCCGGACGGCTACGCGAACGCGCTGACGGCATTCGACCGTTGGCTGGGGGAATTTCTGCCCCGACTGAAGGAGGACGATCTGCTTCTTATCACCGCCGACCACGGCTGCGACCCTTCTGACAACAGCACGGACCACACGCGGGAATACATTCCCCTGATCGCGTCCGGCAAGCGGATCATTCCCGTCAATGGCGGCGTCAGGCAGTCATTTGCCGATATCGCGGCGACCGTGACGCAGGCCTTGGGCGTGGCATACGGCTGTGAGGGTAGAAGTATGCTGGGCGAAATGACGGACGTCCGGCTTCATCTCAGAGCAAAAGCCATTGGCGCGATGGCGTTTTCCCACTGTCCGTACTCGGATTTCAGGGTGGGGGCGGCTGTTCTCACAGAGAGCGGCAGAATTTACACAGGCTGCAACATCGAGAACGCGTCCTACTCGGCGACGATCTGCGCCGAAAGGACGGCTTTCTTCAAGGCTGTGAGCGAAGGAGAGAGGAAATTCCGCATGATCGCCGTCGCTGGGGGAAAGAACGGCATCATTTCCGGCCTCTGCCCTCCGTGCGGCGTATGCAGACAGGTGATGAGCGAATTCTGCGGACCCGATTTTGAAATTCTACTCGTATCACCGGAGGGCTACGAATCCCATACCCTCGGAGAGCTGCTGCCGCATGGCTTCTCGCTTTGAATTCTCATGAAAAAAGAGAACGCTGTACCATTCAATTCCAACGAATGGTACAGCGTGTTTTTTCGTTTTTCAGATGAATATGCCGCAAAGCTCGCTTACGCTGCGGACGGTATAATCCGGGATTTCTCCGTTGCAGGCGGGAACGCGATATTGCCCGTAACCCTGCAAAACGCGGATGGTGGTCATGCCGAGCGCATTGGCGGGGGCAATGTCATTGTCAAGTCTGTCGCCGATCATGACGGCATCGGCAGGCTGACAGCCCGCAGCATTCAGCGCGGCAAGAAAGATGGCGGGGTCCGGCTTGGCGACGCCCAGTTCGGCGGACGCCGCTATCACGTCGAAAAAACCGTCAATTCCCCATTTCTTCAGACGCCCGACCGTTCCGGGATTCTGGTTGGCGATGACGCCGAGCCTGTATCTCCGGCGAAGCTTTTCAAGGCTTTCCTTCACGTCCGGATAGAGCCTTTCCAACGCGCTTTTCCACTCCGGGACAGCCAATCCGAAGTAATCGGCCGCCAGCCTGTCGCCCTTTCCGTTTTGCCGGTAGAAGAAAAGCATTTTGTCGATGAATTCGTCATATGTCACATCGGTTCCGTTGATCATTGTCATGACCCTGTCGCGGTAGCATTCGGTTTCATCTATCAGCGTGGAGCCTAAATCAAAAAACAGCCACTTGATTTCCTCCGTCATTCTGTTACTCCCTGCCGAGCGCATTGACCGCGTCGCGGACTGTTTTCACACCGAAGAGCTGAATGCCTGATTCATCCGGCGAAAGATTGAGGGACTGAAGATTGTGATAGGGGAGAATGCAGCGTCGGAAGCCGAGTCTTGACGCTTCCCTGATGCGGGCTTCCGCGTGATTGACCGCCCGCAGTTCGCCCGCCAGACCGATTTCCCCGAAGGCAATGACGTCTTCGCCGACACAGATATCCTTCAGGCTGCTGACAAGAGCCATTGCCACGGCGAGATCCGCGGCCGGCTCATAGAGCTTCAGTCCTCCGACCACATTGACGTAGGTGTCCATATTGGCAAAGAAATAGCCGGAGCGTTTTTCCAGCACGGCAATGATCAGATTCATGCGGCTGATGTCAAAGCCGGTTGCCATTCTTCTTGGATTGCCAAAGCCGGAGGAAGCGGCAAGGCCCTGAACTTCGGCGAGAATGGGACGGGTGCCCTCCATGGTGCAGGCGACGCAGGTGCCGGAGACATTCACCGGTCTGCCGGAAAGCAGCATCAGCGAGGGATTTTCCACCTCGCGCAGACCGTTGTCCTGCATATCAAACACGCCGATTTCGTTTGTCGAGCCGTAGCGGTTTTTGACCGCGCGCAGAATTCTGTAGGAAAGATGCCGGTCGCCCTCCAGATAAAGCACTGCGTCCACGACGTGTTCAAGCACCTTCGGACCGGCAATGGCGCCGTCCTTGTTGACGTGCCCCACCAGAATCGCGGGAATTTCCAGCGATTTGATGCATCGCATGATCGCGCCGGTGCATTCTCTCACCTGGACGACGCTGCCGGGGGAGGAACTCAGTTCGTGCAGACACATGGTCTGAATGGAATCGATCATCACCAGATCCGGCTGCATGGTGCGAATATTCTCGATGACGCGTTCCACGTCGGTTTCCGCAAGAACATAAAGATTTTCGCTGTTGACGCCCAGACGAATGGCGCGTAGCTTGAGCTGGCGGCGGGATTCTTCTCCGGACACATACAGAATCTTCATGCTACGGCCCATGTATTCGCATATCTGAAGCAGGCTGGTCGATTTGCCGATTCCCGGATCTCCGCCGAGAAGAGAAAGCGAGCCTTTGACGATTCCGCCGCCGAGAACGCGGTCAAGCTCGCCCATTCCGGTGCGGTACCGCTGTTCATCGGAGGTGCTGATTTCCCTGATGGGGGTCGGAAGATCGGATGCCGCGAGCGTCACCCTTTTTGCTGAACCGTTCGAGGCCCTGAGGGAGGAAGCGGCAGGCTCGCTGCTGCGGGCCTGTTCCTCAAGGGTGTTCCATTCGCCGCAGGAGGGACACTTTCCGTACCACCGGCTGGATTCATATCCGCACTCACTGCACACATAAATACAGGTCGATTTTGCCATATAACTAATTTACCTTTCGCGCCCTATGAACAGAGTTATTTGTAAATAATTGTATCCCATGAGGGATATTCCTTGACCTTTCTCCAATTCTTGAAGGCCTCACGGATTTTGGTGTTTCTGGCGTTCTTGTTGGTTCGCCATCCATCGTGAACGCAGTTGGCAGCGGTGAAATTGAATTCGCAGTCCGCGGGAATGCCATTTTGAAGTGTTCTGCGCTCATTTCCATCAAGGCTGCAATGAGAAATATACAGCCTTTTCAGTTTGGTGCAGCCTGTGAGGACGGTGGGATTCTGCATCCGCACATTGTAGCAGAGATTCAGATCCTCCAGCTTGGGCAGTTCAAGAAGCGGTGAAACGTCTTTGATCCTGTTCTGAAAAAGCTCGACATAGACCAGTTCCTTCAGCTCCGCGATGGGGGAAATATCTGAAATATGGTTGTCAGCCAGAATCAGCGTATGCAGTTTTTTCAGATTGGTGATTTCGCTGATATCCGTAATATCCATATGCCCCAGATCCAAGGCTCTCAGCTCGGTGCAGTATTTAAACAGGGGGGAGAATGTTTCCGAATTACCGGGACGGTTGAGATTGGTCGCCAGAGTGGAAAATACCTGAATATCGGTTCTCACCTTGTACCGGAGAAAGCTGACGGTCCAGACAAAATTGATATCGGGATATTCTTCCCGCAAGCCCTGCATGATTTCATTGCTCAGTCCGCAATCGCACATTTCGATTGTTTTGATCGAGGGGAATAATTCAATTGCCAGACAAATCCTGTCGGGGTTCTTGATTGGAACATTATTCAGATCCAGAAATTCCGTATGATTGTCCAATTCAACGCCGTAAATGTTTGTCCGGCAGTCGATTTGCAGGCCGGGATTTTCATCGGAAGCGGATTTTATCAATTCGTATAAATTCTCATCCAGTTCCGCGCCGTCTATCTTCAGATGCTGAAGAGAATGAAAATACCTGATCGCGTAGCTTTCGTCGGATGTTATATCAGAATCGATTGATAATTCAGACGCCGTATCGGGAATTCTCTTTCCGTTGAAAGGGACATTCCAACGGATTTCGACATTATCTCCGACACACGCCCTGAGCCGCTTAAAGCTGTCTGCCGAGATATCGACAGCGGAAATGTCCAGATATTGCAGGTTTTTGAATTCAGAAAAAACCGAAAAATCATCAGAATCGAGTCGTGACAAAGTGATACTCTCCGTCCGGGAAGAGTATGGTTCGCCGTTGATTTCAATTGAATGATCCAATAATTCGGAACATCCGGAAAAAACAAGAGCCAAAACGGCCGTTGCCGTGAGCAGCATCCATTTACAACGCATCATTACAATCACCCCTATATTAATCAATTATATCATACAAACAAATGGAAATCAATGATAAGACCGGTTTTCCGGAAACGTTTATAAAAAATTAATGAAAGAAAAGATTGACATTCCATCATAATAATACTATAATCTAGAAAGAAAAAAACAAGGAGGTCATAATATGGAAATAACAAAAAACACGATCATAGGCGATATTCTTGATATGGATTCTTCTACCGCTCCCTTCTTTCTGGAGATGGGAATGCATTGTCTGGGCTGTCCCTCCGCGAGAGGAGAAACAATTGAGCAGGCCTGCATGGTTCACGGTGTAGATGCTGATGAATTGGTCAAAAAGCTCAATCAGCACATTCAGGGCAAGTAATTCGGAATCTTCTGGTCTGTCGCTGCCTATGCCGCTGTGACAGACCTTCTTTTTTTCTATGCAGGAGAAGAATCGCATGAAGGAATTAATGATTTCACCCGGAAAAAGACTGGAAGCCTGCGCCGGTTTTGTCAGAAGGGGATCGGTTGCCGCGGATATCGGCACAGATCATGCCTATCTCCCGGTATGGCTCATACAGCAGGGCATTTGTCCGAAGGTTTACGCTTCCGATATCAATGAAGAACCTATCAGACTCGCGCGGAAAAACATAGAATTCTACGGGATAAGCGACAAGGTGGAAGCCTTTACAAGCGATGGACTGCAGGCCGTTCCGAAGGAAATGGTTACCGACGTCATTATTGCGGGGATGGGCGGCGACAACATCGTGACCATCTTAAATGAAGCACCATGGCTAAAAAACGAGACATACCGGCTGATTTTGCAGCCCATGTCCCATACGGAAAGACTGCGGGAATATCTGTTTTCAAACGGATTTGATATCATCGCGGAAAAAGCAGTATGTGAAGCAGGAAGACTTTACACTGTAATTTGCGCGGCATTTACCGGAAGCGGCGTCATTTATGATGATTTTGATCTGTACGCTGGCAAGCATGACCATTCTGATCCGGTTGCCGCCGCACTTCTCGGCAAACAAGCCGGCATTCTCCGATCGATGGCTGCCGGGTACCAAGCCAAAGGCGCGCCGGAGCAGGCGATGAAATACGCGAAGCTGGCAGAAAGAATACAAAGCATTATACAAAATCAAAAGCCCTGTGAGGAGGAAAACGGATGGCAGGAGTAAAGGAAATATATCGGCTGCTGGACGAAAAATACCCCTATTCGGTTCAGGAGAGCTATGACAACAGCGGCATTATGGCGGACTGCGGGAAGGAAATTGACAAGGTCGTTGTTTCACTGGATATCACCAAGGCGGTGGTGGACTACGCGGCGTCTGTCGGCGCGCAGCTGATTGTGTCGCATCATCCGCTGATTTTTACCCCGGTGAAGACCATCCGGTTTAATTCCCCCTTGCAGAAGCTGCTCGCGGCGGGAATTTCGGCGATATCCGCCCACACGAATTTTGATATCTATGACGGCGGCGTCAACGACGCTCTGGCAAGTAGATTAGTTTTACAGAATATCCGCCCGGTCTTCAAGGTTTCGGAGAAGCCGGTTGGCGGCGTGATCAGACAGAATTTCATAGGCAGAATGGGCGAGCTTCCGGAAGAAATGAGTCCTGCCGCACTCGCACGGCATACCGCCGGATGCCTTCTGGGAAGGACCGCCATGGAATACACCGACGGCGGAAGACCCGTGAGAAGAGTGGCAGTCGGCGGCGGTTCATGCGGGGAATTCATTTTTGAATGCGCGGAAAACGGCATTGACGCCTTTATTACAGGGGAAGCCAAGCATCATCAGCTCTTGTATGCCAAGGACAACGGCATCACGATGATTGTGGCCGGACACTACGCGACGGAAAATGTCGCGCTTGAAGTGCTGGCCGGAACCATCTCCAATGGATTTCCGGAGCTGAATGTTATCATCACAAGGATTGACAATCCAAACAGCTTTACAGAATGAACCGAGGTGTTTTCCAATGGCTCTCGACGGAGCGATGCTCCATTTGATAAAAAAAGAAATAGAGGAAGGAATTCTGGGGGCAAAGGTCGATAAAATCTTTCAGCCCTCAAAGGAACTTCTCATTCTGGCCATGCGGGGAAAGAATATGAACCGCAAGCTGCTTCTCTCGGCGGGGGCCAATTCCGCCAGGATTCATTTTACGGAGTATTCGGTAGAGAATCCCGCACAGCCGCCCATGCTGTGTATGCTGCTCAGAAAAAGACTTTGCGGCGCAAGGCTTTCCGCGATCGAACAGCCGGGACTGGAGCGCGTGCTGCTGCTGAAATTTGACGCGCATAACGAATTGGGCGATGAGATCACGCTGACTCTCGCGGTCGAAATAATGGGCAGGCACTCCAATATCATTCTGATTGACGAACGCGGACTAGTAATTGATTCCGTCAAACGCATTGACAGTGAGCTTAGCTCTATGCGGATGGTTCTTCCGGGGCTTCTGTATGAACTCCCGCCCGCGCAGGAGAAGCTGCATCTACTTGATGGCGACGTTGAAGCCTTCTCCACCCGCATTCGTCTCTGTAAAGGGCAAAGACTTGACAAAGCTCTTCTGAATACAATTCAGGGTATTTCGCCCGTTGTCGCGCGGGAAATTGCCTATCGCTCGACGGGATCGACGAATTTTGCCGTCGATAACATGAATGAAAGCCATTATGAGAAGCTGCATGACGCCATCCTTCGGCTGAGAGCCTTACTCGGCGGGACGGGCGAGCCAAATCTGATATCCGTCAATGGCAAGCCGACTGACTTTACATTTATTTATCCGAGACAGTATGGCGCTTCCGCCGTTTCTTCTGTCTATGATTCTTACTCATCGATGCTGGATGATTTCTATTACCGGCGCGATTTGAGCGACAGGATGAAATCCAGATCACAGGACATTCTGAAGCTCCTGGCGAATACATCCGCTAGAATTGCCAAAAAGCTGGCCATTCAGACGGAAGAGCTGAAAAAATGCGCGGACAGAGAGCAGCTTCGGATGTCAGGCGATCTGATAAACGCCAATCTTCATCTTCTTCAGAAGGGCGATATGGTTGCCGAAGTGGTTGATTATTACGCGGAAGGATGTCCGCTGGTCAGGATTCAGCTTGATCCGCTTCTGACGCCGGCGCAGAACGCGCAGAAATTGTACAGGGAATATCGCAGGCTTCAGGCTGCCGAGCAGCATCTGACAGAGCTGATTCAGCAGGGAAAGGCGGATCTGGAATACATTGATTCTGTACTGGACGCGCTTTCCCGCGCCGAGAGTGAGCGGGAATTGGCTGAAATCAGGCAGGAGCTGATGGAGGAGGGGCTGATCAGAAGACGAAAAACCGCTCCCGCGAAGCAGCCCCAGAAGCTCGCGCCGTTGGTTTTTCTTTCAGATGACGGATTTACCATACTTGTGGGACGCAACAACCAGCAGAACGACCGCCTGACGCTCAAAGAAAGCAGAAACAGCGACATCTGGCTCCACACGCTCAATGTGCCCGGTTCGCATACAGTGATTGTGACCCAGGGACAAGAGCCGCCCCCGCGCACCATAGAGCAGGCCGCGCAATTAGCGGCTTATCACAGCAGTGCGCGGCAATCGGGACAGGTGGCAGTGGATTACACCCTGATTAAATACGTCAGCAAGCCGCGCGGAGCCAAGCCAGGAATGGTCATCTACACGCACCAACGCACGCTTTTTGTTCATGCCGACGAAGAATTGGCAAAAAGATTGGCCAAGAGTGGCGTAAAGTAGAACAGCTTTATACGGATAATGACATCAAATAATAGCAAAGCCCTCATTCAGTCCGAATGAGGGCTTTGCTTATCCTATTTTTCCGGCGTAAAAATCGTGCAAAAATGAAATATCCTTGATTTCAAAGCACTGACCATTAAGGTAACTCAGTTCTTGCGCGTCAGAAGTAAATGCAAAAATCAACTTGTAGGAGCAGAGAGCCTGTTTGTAATATCCCGCGGAGCGGTTCACCTTGTTGGTTCCGTATTTTCCGTCGCCGAGCAGCGGATGCCCTATTGACGCCATGTGAGCGCGGATCTGATGCGTCCTTCCGGTCAGCAGGTCAATTTCGACGAGACTGAAACCATTGATGGTGTCAATCACTCTGTAATGCGTTCTGATTGTCTTTCCGCTGTCAGAACGTCTTTTTTCTATATACACCCGGTTTTGTTTTTCGTTTTTTTCAAGATATCCTTCAAGCGTCGCCTCTGCCGGAGACGGTCTTCCGCAGACGATGCAAAGGTATTTCTTATGTATCTCACGGGACTTCATTTTTGCGTTCAGAATCCGCAGGGCAGAAGCGGTCTTGGCGGCAATGACCATGCCGGACGTGTTTCTGTCGATTCTATTCACTAAAGCTGGTGTAAAGGAATTCTCCTTCTCAGGATCGTACTCGCCTTTTTGATAAAGGTACTTCTGGATTCTGAAAATCAAGGTGTCCGGCTCATAGTTTTCGTCAGGATGTACGATAAGCCCTTGCGGTTTATTGACAATAATGATATTATCGTCCTCATATACGACATTCAGAATCGTAGAAGCTTGTGTGAATTCGTATTTCGCAGGCGGCTGAACGAAAAATTCATCCTTCAACCATATGTCAAGTATATCGCCTTCACACAGTTTTTGATCAGGAGTGCATCGTTTCCGGTTGATTTTAATGTCTTTTGTCCGTATGCATTTGTACATCAGGGACGCGGGAATGGCCGGAAAGGTCTTTTCGATAAATTTATTAAGCCGCTGGCCCGCGTCATTCTTGTTGATGATGACTTGCTTCAATTATCATACCTCATTTTTCACATTCTTTTTCTTTTTATTTTATCATATGAATATGAATATTTTGTTAGCAATGGTGCTATTCTTTTATATTCACTTAAATTTATATATCAATGTTTCATAGCGATATTGTTTCACATGAAACCATTCTGCCCGTTTTTTTCAGTCATATTTTTCAGAGTGCGTGAATAGATATGTACCAAAAAAGAAAGGACTGATAAAGATTGCGGAGTCCTGATGCTCTGATCCCGTATCTTCCTGTTTCCGTTCAGAATGACGCCTTAAGAATACTCCATGAAAAAGGACTTGAAATCAACGAATTCAGACTTCGGGTGGGCAGGCCGCTTGTTGCCATGCTCCGGCGGGATTTTCTACCCATTAAAAGGGAATTCATCATTCGTTCTGGCGACCTGAATGACACATTGGAAAAAATCTGTGATTATTCCGTTTACAGCCATCAGCGTGAATTAGCGAATGGTTTCGTAACCCTGCCTGGGGGACACCGGGCAGGCATATGCGGTACTGCCGGTACTGACCAGAACGGAAACCGGACGATTCATTCGATTTCCTCCATCAATATCCGCATTGCGACTGAGATAATCGGATGTTCGGATGAGATTTTTAACAGCGTTTTTCAGGGGCATTATAGTGGAATTCTCATCGCTGGCCCTCCGTGCAGCGGCAAGACTACCCTTTTAAAAGATATCGCATTGAAACTTTCTTCTTCTCCTCATTATCAGAACGTCACGATTGTAGATGAACGCAATGAAATTGCCGCCATGTATCAGGGAGTGCCACAGAATACCGTCGGCGAATGCTGCGACGTGCTTTGCGGTTACCCAAAGGCGGAAGGAATTCTCAATGCAGTGAGGACGCTTTCACCTGATGTCATTATTTGTGATGAAATAGGCGGCGCCCAGGAATCGCAAGCGGTTTTCAGTGTGATTAACGCCGGCGTTGTTGTCATTGCGACAATTCACGCCTGTAATGTCGAAGAGCTTTACATGAATCCGAATACCCGGAAGCTCCTGCAATCGGGCGTTTTTTCTAAGGTGATTCTTCTGAAGGGCGGCAGGAGCAGGGGAGAGCTGGAAGACGTGATTGAGGTCGGGAACATTGAATGAAAGGCTGTTTCTTTCGCTTCTAGTGACATTGTGCGGAGGTATGTTGGGCGTGGAACACCGCCGCAGAATGTTGATTCGCGTCAGAAGCCTGAAGCTGATTCAGGCACTTTTCAGACAGATCGGATCGTATGCGGCGCACACGAATCTTGGTTTGAATGACATTGCGGAAGTGCTGCTCAGCAGGGGCGGCGGTTCTTCTTTTTCTCCGATTTTAAGTGAAAATAATTCGCGCCTGCCTTTTGCGGAATTCTTTTTGGGTCATTTACGCCGCTCGCAAAAAATGCTGTGTCTGAATGACGGCGATATTGCGGCGATTTCAACGCTTGTCGCTCATTTGGGCACCCTGAATCTTGATGATCTTCTGTCGCGATTGGATCTGGCTGAGAAAGAGCTTGCGTCATTGATAGGATCCGCGTCGGCGAAGGCCGATTCTGATGGGAAAATCTCGCTGGTTCTCGGCTTTTCATCGGGAGCGGTCGCCGCGCTGCTGCTTCTTTGAATTTATTTGGAAAGGACAAGTCTGAAATGATTGACGTTGATTTTATTTTCAGGATAGCGGCCATCGGAATTATTGTCGCGGTTCTCAATCAGGTCCTCATCCGCGCCGGGCGCGAGGAACAGGCTATGATGACGACCCTCGCCGGTATCATTGTTGTCCTGATGATGATGATTTCCAGAATCAGCACTTTATTTGAAACCGTCAAGACGACCTTCGGACTTTAGAGAACATGAATATTCTGACATTTACCGGGGCGGCGCTGATTATGTGCGTGCTGATTATCACCGTCAGACAGCTTAAGCCAGAAATGTCCCTTTTGCTCGCCATTGCGGGCGTTGTCATTCTGACCGCCTTTCTGATCTCCTTTGCCTCTCCTTTGTTTGATGAAATAACCGCCATTGCACAGGCCGGCGGGGTGGAACCGGAGCTTGTCATGATCGCGGTCAAGGCCGTCGGTATCTGCCTGATCATTCAGACAGCCGCGTCGGTATGCCGCGATACCGGGCAGACGGCGCTTGCCGGAAATCTGGAATTGGGAGGGCGGCTCGCGCTTTTGATTGTGGCCCTTCCGCTGTTTAAAAGGCTGCTCACGCTTGCCATGGAGATGATTGGAAAATGAGAGCTAAAATCTTCATCGTCATCGGCGCAATCCTTGCTGTTTTCGCGTTTACCGGCGCGACGAATGTCTATGCCTCACCCGAAAACAGCAGCGCGGAAGCATTTGATTATTTGGCCGAATACCGAGCCAGCGGTGCCGACCGGCTTTACGATGAACTGCCCGGTTACGCGGCCGACGCATTGGAGGAATCAGGCGTTGACGCGGGCGATTTATCCTCCGTTACCAATATCAATCCGTCCGGTGTGATGCAATCCATTCTGCAAATGACGGCAGATGAAATGGATTCGCCGCTGTCCGCTCTTGGAGTGGTGATTGCGCTGCTGCTGTTCGCTTCTGTGTGCAGGAGTGGTGAAGGCGCGCTTGAAGGCACTGTATCCGCGCCGCTTTCGACCATCATCACGCTGTCAGTCATGCTGACCATTGCCGCTCCTGTCATCTCTCTGATTGAATCGGCCGGGGAAGCGGTCGATTCAGCCTGTCGCTTTACGGTTTCCTTCGGGGCGGTGTTCGCCGGCATTCTGCTCGCAAACGGTCAGACAGTGTCCGCAGCGGGATTCAGCGCGTTTTTGTCCGGCGCGACAAGTGTGTCGTCCGTCTGCGTGAATGAAACGGTTTTGCCGTTTATGCGGATCGTATTGGCTCTGACGTGCGTGTCTTCGCTTTCAGAGAATATCAATACAGACGCCATCATCCGATTCTTTGAAAAATACGCCAAATGGATACTCAGTTTTTTAGCGGTTGTCATTACCGCTGCGCTTGGCATCAGCGGGCTGCTGTCCTCCTCCGCGGACGGAGTGGCTTCCAGAACCGCCAAATTCATCATTTCCGGCTCTGTTCCCGTCATAGGGGGCGCGATGAGTGAGGCATATCTCTCCATAAAGGCGGGAATGGCCATGGTACGCCATTCCGCCGGGGCATTCGGAATCATCGGCACGGCGTACATTTTTCTGCCGGTAATCATCCGCACCGCCCTCTGGAATTTTGTTGCCGGACTGGGTGCGGCCGTATGCGAAATATTGAATCTCAGCAGGGAACAGAAACTGTTTCGCTCCGTTTCCGCCATGCTCTCCACATTGCTCGGCGTGGTGGTGTTTTCGATGTTTCTGTTGACGCTGGGCGGGATTGTGGTGATCATGCAGCGTCAGATTTAGTGGGAAGGAAGGTTTTCAAATTATGGACACGGTTCGTGAATGGGCGTATTCGCTTTGCTGCGTCTGCGTCATAGGGGGGATTCTCTCGATGCTCTCTCCGGAAGGCGGGAGCAAGAAATCCCTGGGAATGATCATTTCCCTGATGGCGCTGCTTGTGGCGTTCAGACCGCTTGCGTCGCTGCGTGAGCTGCCGCCAAAGCTCATGAATCACGCGTCTGACGCTTCGCGGTATGAAAATCCCGCTCTGGAGGAGGAAGTGCGGAACCGGGCGGAAAGAGTGTATTCGTCCTATCTGCGCCAGAATCTTTCACGTGTGCTGGATGGGGCAGGAATTAATTACAAATGCGTCAACGTACAGATGGATAAATCGGCTGACGGCTGCATATCAATTGGACAAGTGGAGGTGATCGTACAAAATGAGGACGTAGACCAGTCAGACAGAATAAAGCGGCTTCTGCGCGATTACATCGGCTTTGATCCGGCTGTCACGAAATATGATGAGAAGGGAAGTGATCGATCTGAATAAGCTCAGGGATTGGCTCAAAAAAAGTCCGCTGGCAGAGCTGATGCTGTCCCCTGAAAAATCGAATCTGAGGGTCAGGATTCTGCTTGCCGTGGGATTGCTCGGAATAGCGTTACTGGTCTTTTCGGACGGGAAAAGCAATGACGCCGGCAGCGTTTCAGCCAACGCCGCGGAAGAAACGCGGTTCTATGGGGCTTCCGGTTATGATTATGAGGAATATACGTCGCGGCTTGAAGCACGTCTGACCGAGCTTATCTCATCCGTAAGAGGCGCGGGCAGAGCAAAGGTCATGATCACATTGGAATGCGGGACAGAATATGTTTATGCCAGTCAGCAGAAGACGACGTCGGCCGTATCGGAGAATTCCGATCCCGGCGGGAGAAGCAGCCGCGATGAGAAACGAAGCGGCGAAGAGAGCCTGATCCTGATCGACGCGGGCAGGGGAGAGGAACCTTTGATTCTGAAGGAGATCACCCCGACCGTTGCGGGCGTCGTTGTGCTGTGCAGCGGCGCAGACGATGTGAATGTCAGGCAGCAGATCATCAATGTGGTGACAACAGCACTCGGAACCAGTTCCAACAGGGTCTGCGTCACCGGAATGGGATAATCCGTTATCCCGAGAGAAACTAACAGAAAAAGAATTATTCGGAGGTAATGATCTTGAAAGCAGGAAAAAGACATATCATCCTCGCGGGTCTGGTGCTCGCGCTGGGAACGGCAGTCTATCTGAACTGGCAATTCGCGCCAACGGAGAGCTTTGTCGCGCAGACAGGCTCGTCTGTCACGAGGACAGATCTCGGACGGGCGGAATACGTATCCGCGCAGGTCAACACAAAACCCGGCGCCACCCAGAACGGATCGATTGCGGAAGGCAGACTCAACCGCCAGACCGCCCGCGACAAGGTCCTTGACGAACTCGAAAAGCAGCTCAAGGATACCAATTCCGACTCCAATGTCCGCGCGCAGGCATTGGAAGCCCGCACGCAGCACGTCAGGAATATCCAGACAGAAAACACAGCGGAAACGCTGATCAAGGCGAAGGGCTTCAGCGACTGCCTTGTGATGATCAGCGGCGACAAGGTTTCCGTGCTTTTGCCGGAATCTGACGGGCTGACTGACGAGAAGATTTCAATGGTGACGGAAATCATCGTTTCACAAACCGGCGCGAAAATGTCCGATATCATTGTGACGCCCGTCAAATAGTGTGGACCGCGCTTGCAATTTTCCGTATCTGTGCGTTTTTCATACCTTCCAAGTCCTCCGGAAGTCTGATGACAGACTCTTCGGAGGACTTTTTTCTCTTGATTATAATCAGTTGAATTCAAACGGATAATTGACTGATTGTTTTCAAATTATTCTTGCATTTACGACCGTGATATGATAAAATTTCAGGTAGTAATTTTTCATATTATTTTGTAAGGTTGGTGTCTGTCATTTGAAGTCGATCATAAAGGTTTTGCAAATAGCCTGTATTTCCGCGTTGTATGCGCTTCTCCTGCTTCTGATCATAGGCGTTACAGCTATCGACAATGTCACTATCGGCGGTAAGCCATACGATGCGTCAGTTGAAACGCTGACCATCTCGGATGCCGATTTTCTGAACTACGACAATTATTCATTCATGCGCGGGTTCAGAAGGCTGAAATTGCTTGATGTCAGC
>CADCON010000043.1 GCA_902803035.1 uncultured Ruminococcus sp. | reverse complement strand
GGCGTCGGCGCGCGCGCACTCGGATACGACAGCAATTGGGGCATTTTCAGGCTTTATCCCACCACCAAGCTCATCGACAGCTACGATATCACCTCCCTCGTTTCTCTGATGAATGTCAAGGGGTATGAGTATATCTTTATCAGCGACAACGACACCATCACGCGCGCGACGCTCAATATCAACGGAAACCAGATATTCAAGGATATCGACAACGAAAGCACCAATGTCGGCTTCTTCCTGAACAACGGCATCCAGACCATTACCATTGACGGCAAGTACTTCAACGGCTGGGCGGTATTCTTTATTGTCCTGCTTGTGCTGCTTCTCATCGCGTTCATTGTGATGGCGATTCTCCTCAAGCGGTATCCCGAACGCTTCAGAAGACAGCAGGAGGAAGCGCAGCCGCAGCAGCCGATTTACATTCCCGTTCCCGTGCAGGTGCAGCCGCAGCCCATGCCGCTGCCCGAGCCGGAGTATTATGACCCCGACCCCTATTATGAGGAGCCGGAGCCGCGTGACCTCACCGCGGCATTCGAGCCGGAAGAGGAATACACGCCGATTGATTACAACCCGCTGGAGCCAGAGCCCGAACCGGAGCCAGAGCCCGAACCGGAGCCCGAGCCCGAACCGGAGCCCGAGCCCGAACCGGAGCCGGAGCCGGAACCCGAGCCGGAACCCGAGCCGGAGCCGATTCCCGTTGCCGTTCCGCTGGGCGCGGAACCGGATATGAATCCCATCGTCAGCTTCCCGGAGAAATACCACCCCACCGACGAATTTGCCGAGAAAGACCCCGAGCCGGAAGTGTACGTCGCTCCGCCGGAGCCGGAACCGGAGCCGGTGCCCGTGTCACGCGAATCGCCGGTTGAGTACACCGACGACGACATGATCAGCGATTTCGACGTCCTCGGAATGCTGGGCGAGTACACCCGCCGCGTGAAGAAGGTCAAGGTCAAGATCCGCAGGGTCAAGGTCGAAGTGGACGACGATGAGGAATAATCCTTCCGCCGCTTTCCCTATCTGATATGAATCCCCGCCGCCTTTCGTGTGATTGGCAGCGGGGATTTTTTTCGACGCAAAAAAAGCGTATGGAACAGACAAACCGGCCATACGCATTTTGCGGATATTCCATTGAACGGGGCATCCTATGCCCGATTGATCAGGCGTCAGAGAAGCGCGCTGAGAGCGGAGAAAAGACGGGAGGAAGCGGGGATAAAATTGACCACCCCGTCCGGATGAAGCACCTCATTGATCTGATCTCCGAAGAAAAGATAGATGATAAACGCGATGAGAGCCATCGCGCCCACCACAAGGAGCGCGTTGAAAAAGGCTCTGCCGTTCTTCTGCCGCTTCTGTTTCTTGGCGATAAGAGACGCCTTGCTCGCGGACGCGGCCGCCTTCTGGATGCGTTCACTGTCCTGCTCCGTGGTGTTGACGAATGCCTCCGTATTCTGATTCTGCTGGTCGGGGTAGACTTCGTCGAGAAGCTCATCATAGGTAAAGACGCGTTCCTCCAGCTTTTCCGGCTCCTGACAGTCCTTGAGAAGCTGATCCATGACGGCGAGCGCGATTTCCTCGTCGGATTCATCCAGACGAAGCCCCTGCACGCCCTCGCCGAACATATGCTCGGCCTGTTCGACCGTTTCCGCTCCGTCCAGGTAAATCAGGTAGACATTGGCTTCAAACGACTGCGCCATTTCCAGCTGATTGACAACATAGGGGGACTGGAGGGCTTTCTGCGAGAGAAAAGCCAGAAATACTTCGCAGTTCTTGATATTGTGCTTGCGAAGCGCGTCAACCTTGATCTCTTCCTGATTGCATTCGTCATATCGGATGCGGAATCTGCGATCCGCCAGCTTGGTGAGAAGGGGGAATACCTTCTCGCTGTCGTCGAGCAGATAGCAGGCATAGGCGAACTTGCCGTCGCCCTTGAAGGATTTAAAAGGCTTCTTCACTATATTCAATGCGAAAACCTCCACAACTGATATTTTACTATATTATACACAATAAGGCGAAAAAAGTAAAGACTTTTATTTAAATTATTGCCATTTTCTTTGCCGCTTTATCCCACGAATGCCCACGCGAAATACAGATAGACCAGAATCAGGAAGAAATCCGCGCCGAAAGACAGCACCTGCAGCAGTCTGATCGTTTTTTTGGAGAAAATGTCGTTATCCGCGCAGATGGTTTCCGTGCTCGCGGTGGAATTCACGGCGGCATTGGCACCCAGGAGGATCACAAGAATCGTGGTGATCACGCGGATGGGATTTTCCAGCGGCTCCAGCCAGCCCAGCGAGAGATGAAATACCGTGAAGACGGCAAGAATGATCACGCTGAACATATTTATGTAATAGGCGGTGCCCAGCCTTGCCTTGACACAGACCGGCGTGTAGAAGAGCCGGTCCGCAATGGTCTTGCAGCGTTCCTCAATATACTTCCGGCGGCAGGTTCTGACTACCTGGCGTTCGATTTTCCAATGGTATTCGCAGTAAAAGAGCCAGCATAACACAATAGCGGCTATTTCTCCGAAGTAAAACATTCCGCGTCCACTTCCTTGAGGAATTATTCGTAATTGCCCAGCGCGTTCAGGCTCTGCGCTTTCAGATAGGCGTTGATGAAGCCGTCGATGTCGCCGTCCATCACGGCGTTGATATTGCCCATTTCAAACCCCGTGCGGTGATCCTTGGCGAGGGTATAGGGCATGAAGACGTAGGAGCGGATCTGGCTGCCCCACGCGATTTCCTTCTGCACGCCCTTGATGTCCTCGATTTTTTCGAGATTCTCGCGCTCCTTGATCTCGATGAGCTTGGATTTGAGCATCTTCATCGCCATCGCCCTGTTCTGCACCTGGCTGCGCTCATTCTGGCAGGCGCAGACAATGCCGGTGGGAATATGGGTGATTCTCACGGCGGAATCGGTCTTGTTGATGTGCTGTCCGCCCGCGCCGCTCGAGCGGTAGGTGTCAATGTGAAGGTCTTCGGGGCGGATCTCCACCTCGACGTCATCGGTGATTTCAGGCATGACCTCCAGCGAGGCAAAGGACGTGTGCCTGCGTCCGGACGAATCAAAGGGGGAAATGCGGACCAGACGGTGTACGCCCATCTCTCCCCTGAGATAGCCGTAGGCGTTGGTGCCCTCGATGAGGATCGACGCGCTCTTGAGTCCCGCTTCGTCGCCGTCGAGATAATCGATGGTCTTGACCTTGAAGCCGTGGCGTTCGCCCCAGCGGTTGTACATCCGGAAGAGCATCTCCGCCCAGTCCTGCGCCTCGGTGCCGCCCGCTCCGGCGTGGAAGGTCAGAATCGCGTTGTTGGCGTCGTATTCGCCGGTGAGCAGCGTGGTCAGGCGCAGCTCCTCGATGGATTTCTTCAGGGAATCGACCTCGCTCCTGGCTTCGTCCAGAAGCTCCAGCTCGCCTTCTTCGTCGCCCAGTTCAATCAGCGCGGCCGTGTCGTCGTATTTTTCGCTGATGGCGTCAAACGCGGCGACCTTGCTCTTGAGCGTGCTGGTGCGTCTGAGAATCTTCTGCGAGTTTTCCATGTCGTCCCAGAAATCCGGCGCGGCGGCCTGCTTTTCCAGTCCGGCTATTTCCGACTGAAGCTGGTCGTAGCCGAGGGCTTCCCTGAGATCGTCCATTTCGGGCTTGAGACCGCGGAGTGTGAGCATGAGTTCTTCAAATTGAAGCATAATATCTGATCTGCCTTTCTGTTGCGTAATTCATATGAAAAATATTATACCTTATTTCCGGCGAAAAGTAAAGCACAACCGTCAACTTTTTTTGAAGAATTCACATTCCGGCCCGAAAGAGGGGATTCAGCAGACAAATTGCACGAAAAACAGCCCTATCGCGGCGGCAAGGCAGGCGGCCCCGCCGTATCTGGCAATGGCTCTCTCACGGGCGAATTCCTCCCCCCGCATTCCTCTGTACAGGCGCACCTGCCCCAGCCACGCGGCGAGAAGCAGCGGTATCACCGCGGCCGGAAGCTCTGTTTTCATTGAATAATTCCCCCTTCCACTATCTTGCAGCGGACCCGGAAGCGCACCTTCGCCTGCCGGCAGTATTCCTCCGCCCGCTCTTCGTGAAGATCGTACCATTCCGGCTGCCGCTGCCTGAGAATATCCAGCAGTCCCGGCGCGGGCGTTCCCAATTCATTCCGGCATCTGGCGGCGAGCGATTCCAGCCTTCCGGTCAGGGCGGCAGCGGCGGCGTCCTCGGTTGCGGGGGGAATGTCGTGGGAATGCTCCCCCGTGTCCGGAAGCAGCAGCAGGTCGAGCCGGATCAGGAATTCCGGCCGGCCGCCGCGGATTTCGCATTTTCCGGAGCAGGAGGAATCCCCCGTGCGGAAACGCCGCGGCGCCGTGCCGCCGTCATTCAGGGTGAGCGTTCCGCCTTCGCGGCACCCGCAGAGCAGCCGTATCAGCTCCACCTCGTCGGGACTGTACAGCCCCTGGAATTCTCCCGCGCTTCCGAAGGCCGCCGCCCCGGAAATGCTGATGAACGCCCTGTCCTTCTCCGCCGGCGACAGCCGCAGCAGCAGGAAGGGCTGCGCGTTGCTCACTGTCCTGAAGAGCGAATGCAGGTTCATCGAAACCGAACGGCCGCCCCCCTGGCTGCCGTAGCTCTGCAACGCGATGGCGGCGTCGGTGGAAACCGCCTTCCGGGAGGAATATGCCGAAAAGAATTCCTTCGCCGAGCCTTCGCACGAGGCAATGCAGCTCTGCCGGCGCACCGACGCGCGGTTGAAGAAGTACCCGGTCATGTCGAGGAAGCCCCTGCGCGCCAGCCCTTCGCCGACCAGAATGAGATTGATCTGCTCGAAATTGACCTGCCTGCCGAGATCCTTTTCCAGCCGGCGGATCGCTTCGCCGGGCGACACGGCGTCCACCGTGCAGAGGGTGTATTCGATGGTGCCGGAGGACACGCTTTCTCCGCTGACCGGTATCGCCAGTTCAAAGGTGAAGCGGCTCTCCCCGGCGCGTCCGCCTTCGTCCATTCCGAACCCCAGAACGAACGCCCGCCCGTTGATCTCCGCGTCGTCCCAGCAGCCGGCGGTCAGCATGAGCAGAAGACCGCAGGCTGCCGCCAGCAGCATTCTCCGTAAAGCCGCGATGTGATTCATGCCTGCGCCTCCTTCCGCCTTCCGTATGCCGCCGCCGCGAAGAGCAGCGGTATCAGCAACGCCAGAATGGCCAGCCGCCCCCATTCCGAAAGAAGGGTGATGAGGGTGTCGTCGGACAGGCTGAAATACGAAATGATATACAGCAGCGGCAGCAGCGGAAAAATGAAGCAGCTGTGGTTCTTCACCGAAAAGACCCCGCAGAGCGACACACAGCAGCAGTAGAAAAGAAGACCTGCCGAAATCAGCGTGACGGCGTTGTAGATCATGATATAGAGAATGTCGAAGCGGTGATTGAGCGAGACGCTGCCGACGCTCACGATTCTCGAAAGCTCCGTCAGCGGGAAGGCGAGGCGTCCGGCGCCCCTGACCGAGAACACGCCCACGCAGCCTGTCAGAATCAGCCCGCAGAAGACAGCCAGCGCGGTTGTTCCGCCCAGCAGACAGCGTCTGAGCTTCTTCCGGTCGTAATAGCCGGCAAAGAAGGCGGCGGCGGTAATGCCCCCGAAGGCAGCCGGCATCTGACGCAGCGATTCCACGGGGGGACGGTCGGGGTGCAGCAGGGGGAGCAGCTCGCCCGGATCCAGGGTGAACAGCCCCATCGCCAGAATGAATGCCAGTGGAATCACGATCGCCGGAAACAGAAGCTCGGCGGCGCGGGCGATCTGACGGATGCCGGAGGTGATGATGAAGCAGACGGTCAGCAGCGTGACGGCGGGAATCACCTGAGGGGGCGTCTTTTCCAGCAGGAAAAGCCCCGTCATGCGCGTCTGCTTCACAATGACCACGCAGATTTCGGAGCCGTAATAGACCGCCGCCCCCGCGAGAAGGACGCGCGCGGGGAGAATGCCGAAATGCTCGGCAAGCAGGGAGGGGAAGGATACGCTCCGGCTGCGTGAGAACGCTTCCGCCAGCATGGCCATGGAGAGCAGCGCGATCACCGCGCCGCCCGCCAGAAGGACGCCCGACCACCTGCCGGTTTTTCCGGGATAAAAGAACATACCGCACATTCCTGCCATCAGGACAAGCACGGTAAGCTGCCATTGGGAGAATGTTTTCTTCAAATTGTTGCATCGCCGTTCATCGTGAATTTGGTGGGGGGGGGACAGCCGTTCCCCGGACAGCCCCTTCAAAGAGGGGGGTGGCACGTCAGTGCCGGAGGGAGTCAATGTTGAGGACAGTGGGGGACAACCGATTATTTCATGCGTATCAGGTCAACCGGCTCGTAGTATTCCGGGCGGGTGTCGCGGCGGAAAACCGGCAGCTCGATCAGGCTTTCGACAAAGCCCTTCCGGTACGCGGGGGAGAAGGGCGCGGTGAATTCCGTGCCGTAGGAGGAGAGCGCGCAGAGCTGCGACACAAACAGCACCAGACCCACCGTCAGCCCGAATATGCCGAACACCGCCGAAAGCGCGAGAAGAAAATATTTCACCAGACGCAGCGATGAGGCGAGGTCGTAGGACGGAATGACAAATGACGTCAGCGACGTCAGCCCGATGATGATGATCAGCAGGGGACTCACCAGCCCCGCGCGTATCGCCGCGTCGCCCACGATCAGACCGCCGACGATGGACATGGCGGAGCTGATGCTCCCCGGCAGGCGGATGCTCGCTTCCCGCAGCAGTTCCAGAAAGAATTCCATGATGACCACTTCCGTGACTGCGCTGAAGGGCACATTGATGCGGTTGGCGGCGGAGAGCAGCAGCAGATCCACCGGGAGCAGCCCCGGATCGTACGCCACCACCGCCACGTACAGCGACGGCGCGGTGATGGAGAGAAGGAATGCCGCCCAGCGCAGTATCTTCAGGAAGGAGGAATACGTCCACCGCTGGTAGCGGTCCTCCGTGACCTGCATCATCGACGAGAGCGTCGCCGGCGCGAGAAGCACATAGGGACTGCCGCCCACAATGACGGCGGCTCTGCCCTGACAGATTTCCGCCGCCGCGGTGTCGGGCTTCTCGGTGCCGTCGGTCTGCGGCATCGGACTGAGCGGAAACGGCTCGATCAGTTGCGCCAGCTCCCCCGAATCGTTGAGAATGTCCACCGAAATCTTCTGAATGCGCGCGCGCAGATCGTCGGTGAGCTTCGGATTGGTCACCCCGCGGATGTAGCACAGCGCGATGGGCGTGTGGGAACGTAGCCCCGCCTGCAGCATTTCTATCGTGAAATTGGGGTCTGAGATCCGCCGGCGCAGCAGCGCGGTGTTGGTGCGGAGGTTTTCCGTGAAGCCCTCGTGCGGCCCCGCGACCGAACCGGCGGTTTCACTGGGCGACACCGAGCGCGATTCAATGCTTCTCGCGCCGATGACAAAGCCCGTTGGAATTCCCTCGACCGAGAGAAAGACGTCGCCCGTCAGCGCGGCGATATAGCCCTTGGAAAGGCTGGGCTGCTCGCTGATTTCCGTGTTGAGAATCAGGGCGGACAACTGTCCGAGGGGCGGAAGGCTGTCGGGGGAAACGGCCAGCCGCAGCGACATTGCCGGCAGAATCAGCTCCTGCTCCACCGCCTGCTTCGAGCACATTCCGTCCACAAGCAGGACGAATGCCCGCCGGCCGTCGGACAGTGTGAATTCCCGGATAATGACGTCGGCATTCTTCCCCTTCCAATGGCGGCAGCAGGCGAGGTTGGCATTGTAGTCGGGCGATACGCCGGTATCGTTCTCTCCGCTGATATCGTAGACCGCTTCCGATTCATCCGCCGGTTGCTCCTTCGGCGGGGCTTCGTCCGTCCCGGCGGGATGACGGGGGGCGGCGAACCCGATCAGTTCAAAAATGGCGTTTCCGTGCAGTGCGGATCATCTCCTTCATGAGTATTTTTGCCGGGAGAGGCGGGATTTATGCCAAAAAAAACACCCGCCGGCCAGAATGACCGGGGGTGTCGGATGTCAGGGAAATCGGAAGGGCGTCAGTCATAGATGACGTTTTCGGCGGAATAGACCTTCTTGATGAGATGGGTGTGGGGGAGGTAGTAGAAGGTGTACTTGTTGCCGACCCTGAAGGTCCGGCGGCTGCCGCTGAACCGGAGGGTGATAATCTCGCCGCTGGTGCCTTTGATGCGGACAATGGATTTGCCCGGGCCGGAAAAAACGCCCTGATAGGACGAATCCAGCACCGTGGCGGTAATGGCGGAAAGCTCGCTGTCCTTCACGGAAAGATCCCTGATGGCGGGCACCGCCATGAAAATCATGATCAGCGCGATCAGCCCCAGCAGTCCGGAGGTAATCCACGCGAAGCGGCGGCGTATCTTGTGCCTGATCACGGAGAAGAGGAATACCACCAGCGCCACCGAAAGCAGCAGCAGGGCAATGGCGGAGAGGAAAACAATGTACATGGTCACGTTGTCCAGCGTCAGCCCCAGCCCCGCGCCGATGAGAACGATGCTCAGTATCACGCCTATCGCGGCAACCAGGAGGGGGGGCATACTGACCGAGCCGATGGTGAGCGTCCGGTTGTCGCTGATGGTGTTCCCCGACCGGTCGAGCACCCGCGTTCGGGTGAAAAAGATGAAATAGCGGAGAATGAAAACGGAAGAGGCAATGGAAAGCAATAACCCGACGGAGGTGACGACGATTCCCGGCACGACCGACGACGCGAATCTTGCGGGGAGTACCGTCCCGAAGCTCCTGCCGACGCAGATGATGCCGAGCAGCACCGAAACCGCTGTGGTGCAGAATATCACGACAACGCTTTTCAGAAGCTTTTGAAGCATTGGTCAAAATCCTTTCTGTCAGATGGTGGAAGGGTATGATAACTTGTTACGAAATTGTGAATAATCAATTAACGAAAACACGCCCAATACCGCTTTTATCTTAACACATTATTCACGCTTTGTCAATAATTATTTTTCAATTCCGCTTCGGAAGCGGATGGGCGGGCGGTTTATCGGAAAAATGACAAAAATGCCTTGCAAAGCGGTGGCCTGTATGGTATTATTGTATAAGAACACGCTGAGGGAGATGTCAGATAATCATGAATATCGAATTGCTGGATATGACCCGCCTGACCATTCTGGCCAGACATTTCATCCGGACCGGCGAATGGGCGTCTTCGCTGGCCAGGAATACTTCGGTGGACCGCAGACGCTTCCGCCTTCTCGCCGACCGGGATGGCGCGCCCTTTGAAACCGGAGCGGCGCGCGAATGGCTTGCCGAGTTGTCGCGCAGGGGGGCGTCGGATTTCAAACTGATCGTGCCGGATGAGCTGGATTCCTATGAGCGGCTGGACCGCGTCAACGGCATCCGCTGCTGCATTATCTGCTTCTACGACGACAGGGCGACCTCCTTCAACAGGCTGTGGACGCTGAATCCTGTCAGCGGAAAATTCGACGTGCAGCTGGTGGAATTCCCCATCGACCGGATGCACGAAAAGCCGGTCTTTCACGATGTTTCGGAGAACATGACGACGCTTCTGGAACGCCTCCGCGCGCTGGCGGCGGATCTCAGGCTCAGTGAGTTCTCCTTCCGGTTTACCGCCGCCCTCAATGTGCTCCGCGGGAAACCGGACGGCGCGGACGTCATTCGTCCGGTCAACAGCCGGCTGCTTCACGCGGCTTCCGAAGCGTATGTTTTCGGCGGGAAGGGCTCGTGGACCGACGTGGCCCGCCGCGCCGCGGAGGACGCCGGGCGGCGGGAGGAATTTGAATTCCTCACACGCGAGCTTTACCGCGGCATCGCGCTGTCGGTGATGTACGCCGCCAACGAGGATTGACCCCGCCATTCCCTCCCCGGATTTTTAGCCAAAAAATATGACCGGCGCGCGGGGATTTGGTGGAATCGGCAGAAAATCAGGCCGCGCCCGGTTAGCGATTGACATTCGCGGTTGATTGTGATAGAATGGTTAAGTGCTTTGGAGGACAATGGCGTTCGGGAAAGTGTGTTTCCTGTGCGCCATTTCTCGTTTTTATACTGATTATCTGCTTCCCGCGGGTCATCAGTATGACTTCATTCACGTATAATTGATACCAAAAGTGATTTTTTGGAGGTTGATCTGTTTATGGCAAAGTACACCCGCGAGGACATTGTCAGAATCGTCAAGGAAGAAGACGTCAAATTCATCAGGCTTCAGTTCACTGACACATTCGGTCACATGAAGAATGTGGCCATTACCGTCAGCCAGCTCGAAAAGTGCCTGGATAACCAGTGTATGTTCGACGGCTCCTCCATCGAGGGATTCGTGCGTATCGAGGAATCCGATATGTATCTCAGACCCGATCTCGACTCCTTCGTGATTTTCCCGTGGAGACCGCAGAACGGCAAGGTCGCCAGATTCATCTGCGACGTCTACAAGCCGGACGGAACCCCTTTCGAGGGGGATCCCCGCTATGTTCTCAAGCGTGTGCTCAGGGAAGCCGAGGAGATGGGCTACACCGTCAATATCGGCCCCGAAGCGGAATTCTTCCTCTTTGACACAGACGAGCACGGCCACGCCACCACCAACAGCTATGATGAGGCGAGCTACTTCGACCTTGCCCCCACCGATATGGGCGAGGACTGCCGCCGCGATATCTGCACCACGCTGGGACAGATGGGCTTTGAAATCGAGGCCTCCCATCACGAGGTCGCCGAGGCCCAGCATGAAGTGGATTTCAAGTACGACAACGCCCTCACCACCGCCGACAACATCATGACCTTCAAGCTCACGGTCAAGGCGGTTGCCTACCGCCACGGGCTGTACGCCACCTTCATGCCCAAGCCGCGCTTCGGCGTCTGCGGCTCCGGTATGCACACCAATATCTCGCTCTGCACCCTCGACGGCAAAAACGCCTTCTGCGATCCCGACGATCCCAAGGGGCTGGGGCTGTCCCATGTCGCCTATTGCTTTATCGCCGGTCTGATGAAGCACGTCAAGGGCATGGCGGCCATCACCAATCCGCTGGTCAATTCCTATAAGCGTCTGGTGCCGGGCTATGAAGCCCCCTGCTATATCGCGTGGTCCGCCAGCAACCGCTCCGCGCTCATCCGGATTCCGGCGTCCAGAGGAGCCGGCACCCGCGTGGAGCTTCGCAATCCCGACCCGGCGTGCAATCCCTATCTGGAGCTGGCGGTGTGCATCGCCGCCGGTCTTGACGGCATCCGGAACGATCTCACACCCGTGGATCAGATCAGCGACGACATCTACGCCATGACCCGGAAGGAAAGAAAGGCCGTGGGCATTGAAAGCCTTCCGAGCAGCCTGAAGGAAGCCCTCGACGCGCTCGAGGAGGATGAATACATCGTCGGCGTACTCGGCGACCACGTCTACAAGAGCTATGTCGCGGGCAAGAAGGCCGAATGGGACGACTTCCGCACCGCCGTCACCGAGTGGGAAATCAACAGATACCTTTCGATTTATTGATTTTTCAATTTTTCAATTTTATCATATATAAAACAAAGGAGCCAATAAAACATGGAAAAGAAAGAACAGCTTTACGAAGGCAAGGCCAAGAAGGTCTTTGCGACGGAGGATCCCGACTATTGCATCGTGTCCTACAAGGATGACGCGACGGCGTTCAACGGCGAAAAGAAGGGTACCATCGCCGGCAAGGGCGTGGTCAACAACAGAATGTCCAATATGCTCTGCCAGCTTCTGGAGAAGCAGGGCGTTCCTACGCATTACGTCGAGGAACTGAGCGACAGGGAAACGCTGGTCAAAAAGGTGCAGATCGTCCCGCTGGAGGTCATTATCAGAAATACCGCCGCCGGCAGCTTCTCCAAGCGTTTCGGCGTGGCGGAGGGCACTAAGCTCAACAACCCCACGCTGGAATACTGCCTCAAGGATGACGCGCTGGGCGATCCCATGATCAACGACACCCAGATTCTCGCCATCGGCGCGGCGACGCAGGAGGAACTTGACAAGATCGCCGCGATGGCCTATAAGGTCAACGAAGTGCTGATCGAGTTCTTCAAGACCATCGGCATCGAGCTGATCGACTTCAAGATCGAATTCGGCAGATTCCACGGCGAGATTCTTCTCGCGGACGAAATTTCCCCCGACACCTGCCGCCTGTGGGACATCGAAACCCATCAGAAGCTCGACAAGGACAGATTCAGACGCGATATGGGCGGCGTGGAGGAAGCCTACGCCGAGGTCTTCAAAAGACTCCACCTCGACTGATCCTTTCCTGATTCATCCCTGAACATCAAAAAAAGTGTACCGCGGCCGGCTTTCCGGTTACGGTACACTTTTTTATGTAGGAAATATCGGTCATTCGGGTCAGTCAGCTACCACAAAATATCTCTCCGAGCCGTTGTTTTCCTTTTCGTCGATCCAGCGGAGCGTGCCGCTCTGGATGGCGAAAGAGCCGGAACCGTCCTTGTAGACCGTCTTTGTCTTTTCTTTGCCGCCCTTGGTAATCTTAATGTCCACGCGGGTCGCGCCGCCCTTGCAGACGAGCTGGGTCGATTTCTCGTCGAATGTGCAGTGATAGGTCCAGCAGGTGGATTCCGACGCGCTGTTGGCACCCGTTACAGTGACCAGATAGCCTTTCTTTTCCTTCTCGATGACAATGCTCACTCTCTCGCTGTCCCATACATGAAGGTAGCTGTCGGCTGTGATGTGTTCGTCGATGCCGTCGCGCATGAAGTGCATGGCGCCGTCCTGACCGGAGTAGAGATCATTCTGCGCCCCGGCTTCATCGCTCCTGGCAAATCCTGCCCAGAACGCGCCCTCCGCGTCATAGAAGTTGTACCAGTCGCTCGTGGAACCGTCGGGGTGTTCCTCCTGCTCGAGCTTCACCTTTCCGGTGGTTTCGGTATCGCCCATAAGATCGGCAAGGGTGAAGGAGCCGTCCTCTTTGACGGTGAGAACTCTCGGATAAATCGCCACTTCGTTCCACTGACCGACAATGTCGGCAATGGCGGCCTTGGCGGTGTCGGTCGGGCTGACGGCGGGCTTTTCTTCCTCGTCGCAGGCGGTCGTGACCAGAAGCATGGCGGCGGCAAGCAGACAGACGAGGACGCTTACAATTGATTTTTTCATGGATGAATCCTCCTTAAAAGTTTTTTCCGGAAGGTGTTTTTCCGGAAGGGGTTATCCCAACACCATCATAGCATGAATTATGAAAAAGTCAATCCTTTGTTGAAAAAAATTGCCGGTGCGTCAGTCCTGAAACGGCTGACGCACCGGCTGGGGTAAAATGAAGGAGCGTTAAATCGAAATAGGCGTGACAATGGCGGGATCGACATTGATCTTCGGCAGAGCCCTGCGCTTCTGCTCTTCGTGGGATTCCAGCTTGTCGGTCTCCGCGGTGACGACCTGCGAGTTGGTCGAAACCAGATTTTCCTCGTCGTTCTCGTCGTCCGGGAAACGGTCTCTGATTTTCAGCATCTCAACATAGCATTTCTTGAAGGCCTCCACCGCCGAGGGATCAAACTGGCGGCCGCTCTGGGAGGTGATTTCCTCATAGACCTTCTGTGCCGGCCAGGCGTCTTTGTAGCTTCTGCGGCTGAGAAGCGCGTCGAACACGTCGCAGACCGAAACGTATCTGGCAAATTTGTCGATATCCTCGCCGGAAACGCCGAGATAACCCGTGCCGTCCCAGCGTTCGTGGTGGTGCAGAATGATGTGTCTCGCCATTTCCATGACGTCGCCGGGGGCGTTGCCGATGATGTCGCGCCCGTAGATGACGTGCTTTTTCATGATGCCGAATTCCTCGGCGGTCAGCCTGCCGGGCTTCTCGATGATTTCCTTGGGGATCATCAGCTTGCCGATGTCGTGGAGCATGGCGGCTATGCGGAAGGTTTCAAGCTGCTCGTCGCTGTCGCAGACGTATTTGCCCATAATCCTCGCGTACTCCGACACACGGCGGATATGCTGTCCGGTCTCCTGGGAGGAATTCTCGGAAACCACGGCGAGGGAATAGGCGAGCTGCTCCTGCGTGCGGAACATATCGAAGGTGAGCATGGTGTTGTTGATAATACTGGTGGTGCTGTAGGTGTAGATATTAAGAACTTCCTTCATGCTGTAGTCGTCCGGCTCCACATCCTGACGGAACACCGCGAATCCGGTGAGCTTGCCGTGGTCGTAGAAGCGGATATTGATAAAGCCCTCTCGTCCCTCGGCGTAGCTCGTCGCGCCTTCCACGAATTTGCGGAGCTTGAATCTGGCGCTGTTGAATTCAAAGCCGATGTCATCGCCGAGGTCGCGGCAGATGTTATTGGGATTGCCTTCGCTGTCGACGGTGTAGAAATGATCGCCGTCAAGCACGCCGACGGCGCCGGTGGGTTTTCTGTCGGGATTGAGCATGAGGGTGAGAAGGTCGGTGAGATTGGCGCCCAGGCGTCCGGCGAGAATGTCCATGTCGCGTGTGCCCATCAGGTGCTGGGTCTGGTTCATGACCATCTGAATGCCGTTGGTCATGCGGCCGATTTCATTGGAATTCTCGATGGCGTTGGAGAGCATCTTGGAGGCCTTTTTGGTGATCTGACGCGCGACAAACGCGATGGAGAGGAAGAGAATGATCCTGGGGAGCGCGCCGTAGAGCAGCGCCGCCTCCACGGTACGAAGCGGATCGTCCCCAAGAAGCAGGAATTTGCTTGCGAGAACATGGCCGAGTATGATGGCGGGAATGGTTGTGAAGGTGGCGAAATTCACCAGCTTCTTGTCGAAATATATGACACTGGATACCAGCGGCAGCAGCCACAGTATCATGACATGGTAGGAAAGCACCGAATAAAGCATGATGACGACAATCAGGATGTCCGTGATCATGAAATACTTTACCCATTCGCCTTTCTGCTTGAAGATATAAGACAGGATAAACGGAATGAAAAACAGGATTGCGGAAGCAATACAGCTGATCCGCATGATCTGGGGAGCAATGCGGAACAGGCCGATTTCATTGAGGATCAGGCAGAACAGCACGAGAAAGCCTGCAAACAGACAGATTTTGCCGAAAAGCCGGTTAGAGCGCGATTCATTGTTGCTCATAAACTCGCTTTTGGAAAGGTTGATATTGAGCCTTCCGTGCACCTTTTTTTTCTTTTTCAGAGCATCTTTATTTTCGTTACTCATCGCCTTATAAAGCCTCCTGTTAAAAAATCATGGATAGAATAAACCATTTAACTAAATTATATCATAGATTCATTAAAATGCAACTGCTTTTTCCTTTTTTTACGAAAAAAATTAATGGAGGGAACTTTTTTTGGAATATCGGGCGGTTGCGTTTTTCCTTCCGCGCTATTGACAAGAGCCGCGGGAAGAATTATTATTATAATGTATTTTGGACGGGCGCGGTGAAGGCGTCCGTTCCGGAGGGAGCAATGCTGTATGTCAGGTTTTCAAAGGTCAGCCGCCGCGCTGGCGGTCTTATTCTGTCTGCTTCTCGCGTCGTGCGGCGCGCCGGCGGTGAAGGAGCCGGTGCCGGCGTCGCCGTCGGATATTTCCTCGCGGGTGGAAGAAAAAGCCCCGCCCATCTCCGCCGATGAAGCGGTGAAGGTGCTGGTGGACGGCGAACCGGTCAGCGAGGTCTTTTTGCTGAAGTACGACTGGAACGGGGAGTCTTTCGAGTCGGAGGACAGCCTGAACAAGATCATGATGGCGCATTACGCGCTGGAGGGCAGCCTCGCGCCGGCGGCGGGTGACGGCAGCGAGATCACCTTTGAACTGGCCGCTTCAGAGGGAATTCCCTCGTCAGTCAGCCTGACCCAGTCCGGCAATACGGTCAGGGCCAACACCGGACTGCCCTATGACAATACTGAAATTGAACTCACCGCGCGGGACGATTTCACATACAGCTTCACCCTTCAGTACCGGAAGCTGCGGATGTATTATTACCAGCTGGACTGCCGGTGGGAGAACGGGAACACGGCAAGCTATGTCTTCGCGGTGGAAAAATACGGAAAGTGACGTACTTCTGCCAAATGCCGTTTCACGCGGGGCGTGAGAGGCGTGCCGCCTGACGCATTTTTTTATGAAAAAAGGCTTGACTGTACCGCGATAAAATGATAACATTATATACATCAGGCTTTTGACGGCTCGAAATATTTTTATCTGAGGAGATTTTTATGGAACAGAATCAGTCTTCATCCAAAAAAATCGGCGGAATCGTGCTCGACATTCTCACCATCGGGCTGCTTTTCGCCGCGTTTGCCGCGCTGTTCTATTCGGCGTTCATTCTTCAGTCCACCACCTTTCCCATCGGCGCGATGTGCGCGATCACGGCGGTAGGACTGCTGCTGCTTTTCTTCATCGGCGACGTGTCCTGCCTTTCCGCCAAATCCAAGGCGGGTTCGCTCAGCGTGGGATTCCTCGTGTTTTCCGTCGTGCAGCTGGTGGCGTTGATTCTGAATCTCGCGCTGCTTCTCGGCCTTATGATCAAGCTCTTTGACGTGAATCAGCTTTTCTCCCGCATTGCTTATGTGATCACCGTATCGGTTGTACTGATCGGCTATGTGGCAAGCGTCAGCTATTATTCCACCGCGTCCGGGGAACTGATTTCCGATTCCGATGAGGAAGCCGACGAGGAAGAATACATAGTGGACGAATCCGAAGAGATGGAATACGATGAGGAAGCGTCCGATGAGGAAGCGTCCGATGAGGAAGCGTCCGAAGGCGAGGAGGCCGACGGCGAGACTGATTCTGTCGAAGAAGTCGTTGAACTGGCGGATGATCAGGAGAACGCGTAATGCTTTGGCTGGTCAACAAACGTCTGCTTCTGGTGCTTCTGGCTTTGACTGGCGTCTGCGCGGCTGTTGCCGTGTTTTTCAGTCAGAAGAACTATGCTACGGAGTACAACAATCCTGACTTGGTACTCGATCAGTTCCTCGCGTATGTTTCGGAGGGCGATATTCCTTCCGCGATAGAGATGACAGGCGCCCGGACGGATCTGTCTTCCGATTTTTCCGGAAAGGCCGGAAGCGATTCCATGTCGGATCTCTCCGGCGTGGAGGAACGGCTCTTGTGGCACACGTTTCACCATGTGTCGGTCAGGCATCGTTCCGGCATGAAGGTGAGCGGCAGGGACGCGTGGGCGGAACTGACGTTGGTTTATCCTGACACGCGTCTTGTCATGCGGAATGCCGTGGAAGGCGCGCTGCAGGAAACCGCCGATGATGAATGGAAGCACGGCTCCTACGCTAACGACGAAGAAATTCTCGCCGCCGTGAAGGACGCGTTACCCAGGCATCTGGGCGACAACGCGGAAAAGACAATGATTACCGGAAAAGTCCGCGTCGGATTCCGTTTCCGGGACGGCCAATGGCGGCTGCGGATGAGCGACGACCTTTACCGCGCGCTGACCGGCAACCTTTCGGGAGCGGCGGAAAGCGCGGACGAGATATTCAGGGAAATAAAAGATAAAGTGCCGGGGAAACGCGGGGAATAACGCGGCCGGCGGCACGATTTTGAAAGGATGTTAATCACATGGCTGAAATCAGGCCCTTCAGAGGCGTCCGCTTCACAGCGGAAGCCGGAAAAATGGACGATCTGCTCTGCCCGCCCTACGACATTATCAACGAGCGGCAGCGGCAGGAATACCTTCGGAAAAACCCGTCCAATATTGTCAAGATAGAGCTTCCCGTCGAGGAAGAGGGCGTTGCCGACCGCTATGCCGCCGCCGCCGATACGCTCAGAGAATGGATGGCGGACGGCATTCTGGCGCGCGACCCCAAGCCCGCCCTTTACATCTATGAGGAAGAATATGTCATTGACGGGGTGAAGAAAGCCGTCAGGGGCATCATCGGTCTGGTGAAAATCGAGGAATTCGAGAAGGGCGTCATCATGCCGCACGAATTCACCCTTTCCAAGCCCAAGGCCGACCGGCTCCATCTCATTCAGGCCACCAAGGCCAACATCAGCACGATCTATTCGCTGTACACCGACAGCGGCCGGCGCACGGCTTCCAAGCTGGAGCTTCTCACCGGGCGCGCCCCCGACGCGGAGGCGGTGGAGGGCGATTGTGTTCACCGGCTCTGGGTGGTGGACGACGAGGTTGACGTCGCCGCGCTCTGCCGTGATTTTGACAAGAGAAATCTCTACATCGCCGACGGCCATCACCGCTACGAAACATCGCTGAAATACCGCAATATGTGCCGCGAAGCCGGCGCGCCGGAGGGTTCGCCCTGCGATTACGTCATGATGCTGCTGGTCAACATGGACGAGGATCAGTTCACGCTCTTCCCGACCCACCGGCTTCTGCGGAATGTGGAGAATTATGATATCGACAGCTTCCTCAGGCAGATCGAGGTCAATTTCCATGTGCATGAGCATCACGGCGTCGGCAGCATCAGACCCACGCTGGAGGAATACTACGAGCAGGGCCGCAAGGTCATCGCGTGGTATGTGGGCGGCGACAGATGGTTCCTCCTCCGCATCAGAAGCGCGAGCGACGCGATGGACAAGGCCATGCCCCACAGCAGTCAGGCGCTCCGCCACCTTGACATCAGCATTCTTCACCAGCTTGTCATTGACAGGGTCATGCACAGCAACAATGAGGACTGCGTCAGCTATACCCGCAGCTTCACCGAAGCGATCGCGGCGGTGGACGAGGGAAGCTGCCAGTGCTGCTTCATTCTCAGCCCCACCAGAATCCAGGATATCAAGGACATCGTGGACGCGGACGAGAAAATGCCGCAGAAATCCACCTATTTCTATCCCAAGCCCACGACAGGCCTTGTCATGAATGTCTACGAGGAACAGTGAACGGCGCGCCGCTTATGCGCTTTTGCGTCACTGTCCGCAACTTGGGAAATAAACTCCCTCCGTCCCGCCTGCGGCGATTCACCTCCCTCAGAGAGGGAAGCAAAAGAAGACGGGTTTTCACATAGCGGAAAAGTGGCAAATTTGTATAAAAAATTAACAAATTCATCGCCGTGAGATACTTGCATTTTTAAGTATAATGTGATACAATAAAGCTGAAATTTTTTATGGAGGTGCGAATTATGGCATACAAGATTAGCGACGCTTGCATCGGCTGCGGCTCCTGTGCTGCCGGCTGCCCTGTGGAAGCTATCACCGAGGGTACTCCCTACGTTATCAATCCTGATCTTTGCATCAGCTGTGGCGCTTGCGCTGCCGGCTGCCCTGCAGAAGCTATCTCTGAGGAGTAATTGATTTCGTCGGGCGGTTGTAGTAAGCTCAGACAAGAAAAGTCAAAGCAGATTAACGCAAAAAATCATTCGGCGGAATGCTCCTTCCGGAAGCGTTCCGCCGTTTGGTTATACTTGGGAATGTTGAGTTGATGGATCATAGATATGACGGAATGTACGAGGGAACCGCTTGCCGGCGGCCGGGGGATTTATGTCAGCCGCGACTGCCGCTTCGGCACGGACGCGGTGCTGCTCGCCGATTTTGCTTCCCCCAGAAGGGATGACCGCGCGGTCGATCTCTGCTCCGGGGGCGGCATCATTCCCCTGCTCTGGCTGTGCGGCGACGCTCCCGCCGGGAAGGTGACCGGCGTGGAAATTCAGCGCGGCTGCTGTGAGCTGGCGCGGAGGAGCATTGCGGAAAACGGCGACGGCGACCGCTTTGAAATGATCGAGGGCGATCTGCGGGAGGCGGAACGCTTTCTTCCGCGGGAGAAATGCAGTCTGGTGACCTGCAATCCCCCTTATTTCCCCGCCGGTTCGGGCTTTGCCAGCAGGAGCGGGTGCCGCGCCATCGCCCGGAGCGACGAAATGTGCCGTTCGGATGACGTCTGCCGCGCGGCGCGTTATCTGCTCAAATACGGCGGGCGGCTCTGCCTTTGCCAGCGTCCCGAAAGGCTGACCGATGTGGTGTGCGCCATGCGGGCGCAGGGCATAGAGCCCAAGAGAATCCGCGTCGTGCAGCAGCGTCCCGGCAGCGTGCCGTGGCTGATTCTGGTCGAGGGACGAAGGGGCGGCGGACCGGGCGTTCGCTTCCTTCCCACGCTGCTGGTCGAGCGGCCGGACGGCAGCCTGTCGGATGAAATGCGCGCAATTTACGGAAGGTACGGTGAGAAGGCCAAATGGCAGGACAATTGATACTGGTCGGCACGCCCATCGGCAATCTGGGCGACTTCAGCCCGAGGGCGTTGGAAGCCATGGAGCAATGCGATTTCATTGCCGCCGAGGACACCCGCGTCACCATGAAGCTGCTCAATCACTTCGGCATTCGCAAGCCGCTGATCAGCTACTTCGAACACAACAAGCGCGAGAAGGGCGAGGTGATTACCGCGCGGATCGCGGCGGGGGAGACCTGTGTGCTGGTCACCGACGCCGGAATGCCGGCTATCAGTGATCCCGGTGAGGATATCGTCGCCAAATGTCATGAAATGGGGATTCATGTGACGTCCGTGCCGGGGCCGAGCGCGGTGGTCACCGCGCTTGCCGTGTCGGGAATGCCTTCGGCGCGCTTCACGTTTGAGGGATTTCTGAGCGTCAACAAAAAGAGCCGCCGCGCGCATCTCATGGAAATCAGGGACGAAAAGCGCACGATGGTCTTTTATGAGGCCCCTCACAAGCTGGCCGCCACGCTCCGGGATCTTCTCGAAGCATTGGGGGACAGGCGGATCGCCCTTGTCCGCGAACTGACCAAGCTGCATGAGGAGGTCATTCGCACCACCCTGTCGCAGGCGGCGGAGAGATTCTCGCCCGACGGCGGAGAAACCCCGCGCGGCGAATTCGTTCTGGTGATTGACGGCGCGGGCGACGAATCGCCGGGAGCGGAGCTGTCGCCGGAAGACGCCGCACGGATGGCGCGCTCGCTCATGGACGGCGGATTGTCGCGCAGCGAAGCGGCCAAGCAGGCGGCAAAGGCGGCGAGGCTGAAAAAGGGCGACGTTTACCGGCTGCTGGTCGGCGACGATGAAGGCGACGCCGGATAAACGGAATAATTATACAAAAAAAATCATGTGAAAACCCTGCGATTTATTGATTTGTTCATCATTTATTCGTTTTTATGTGGTATAATTGATAATAACCTGAATGATTGGGTTGGAACTATCTGTTTGGGAGCCTGTCCGGATTTCTGAAGCGCGCGGATGGCGCGTGGGTCTTTTTTTCGCAGGACGCGCGGAGAGATTTTTTAACAGGTTCTTACACTTTATTGAAGGGAAATGGTATTATGAGCAATTTATGGAAGATAGTCGCTATGGGCGTTGTGGCTGCCGGCGCGTATTTCGTTGCGAGAGAAGTCATTGAAAGACACGAAAACGGCGAGGATTGTTCTCCCAGGGCCGTTCTCGGCGGTCTTGGCAAGAAGGCGGGCAAGTTCTTTGAGAGCAGATGCGCCTGCTGCGAGGACGATTTCGATGATTTCGACGATTTCGAGGACTTCGAGCTGGACGATGACGACGATCTCGATTTTGACACCGACGAGATGGAGGGCGATCAGCTCACCGACGACGGCTATATCGTCGAATTCAGCGCGGATGAGGAACCCGCCGCCGAAGAAGCACCCGCTCCCGAGACAACCGACGCCCCCGAAGCGGAGGAAACGCCGGCTGATGACGACGGCGAGGCGGAGGACAAGTAATTTCCGCGCATCCGGGGAAGGGCGGCAAAAGCCTTCCTTCCGCAATATGTAAAAAAATATACCGCACCGGACACTTCCGAAGCACGGTCGTCCGGTGCGGTTTTTTTTGTGCATTAACGAGGATTTTGGTAAAATATGCCGGAAAATATGCAAGCAGGACTCGCGTGAAGAGATGCGTCGGCTGGCTCTTATGCTTCCCCCGGAAAGCCCCAGCCGGAGACATTTCCCTCCTGCAGCGCGGTGATGATGCGCTCGGTGAGAGCGGGGTATGTTTTTTCCAGCAGGCAGATTGTCTTCTGGGCGTCCGCCCTTGCCGTGCAGCCGTCGGCGGGACAGCGGCTCTTGATGACCGGCAGCTTCAGACGCGCCGCGGCGGAGCGGATTTCGCTCTCCCGGCAGAATATCATGGGGCGTATCAGCGTGACGCCCTTGCGGTCGAGATAGGTGACGGGCGAAAAACTCGCCAGCCGGCTGCCTGACGTGAGATTCATCCAGAAGGTCGCCGCCGCGTCGTCCATGTGATGACCGAGCGCGAGCCTGGTGCAGCCGGCTTCCAATGCCATATTGTGCAGAATGCCCCGCCGCATTCTGGCGCAGAGCGAACAGGGATTGCTCTCCGAACGCTCGTCAAAGATGATTTCGCCCAGCCGCGACCGCCTGATCACAAGCGGAATGTCCAGCTCCCGGCACATTTGCCCGATGCCGGTGTAATCGGCGTTCTCTCCCCCGAAGCAGGGGTCCAGACAGAGCGCGGTGAGCGAAAAGCGCGCGGGGTGGAAATCCCGCAGCGCCGCCATCAGGCGCAGCAGCACCAGCGAATCCTTGCCGCCCGAAACGCCGACGGCGATTTTCTGGCCGCCCTCCCCGAACATTCCGTACCGGTCGGCGGCGGCTCTTGTTTTGGATAGCAGCTTTTTCAAATCGGCATTACCTCGCAGACGGACAGACCGATCAGCCGAGATGAAGCAGGTCGATCAGAAGAATCTTGCTCAGCCCGTAATAGGTCACTACGGCGACAAGGTCGTTGATGGTGGTGATGAGCGGGCCGGAGGCGACGGCGGGATCCACCTTGATTTTTTTGAAGAAGAGCGGAATCAGCGTCCCCACCGCGCTGGAAATCAGCATGGCGAGAATGAGCGAAAAGCCGATGCATCCCGACACCGAGAAGGAAAAGACCGGCGCCTTCCCCTTGAACAGCATGATGTACAGCCCGATGAACAGCACTGAGAACACGCTGAGAAGAATGCCGTTGAAGAGTCCCACCCGCATTTCTTTCAGGACAAGATGCAGCTTCTGGCTGAAGGTGAGGTTTTCGTCAGTCAGCACGCGGATGGTGACCGCGAGCGACTGTGTGCCGACGTTGCCCGCCATGTCG
>CADCON010000042.1 GCA_902803035.1 uncultured Ruminococcus sp. | reverse complement strand
TGAGCCGTACACTTCCCATAAAAAAAGCGAGCGAATGCGAGCGTTATAATTTCAGCGCGAAGCGCTCCACAACTCCACACTCCACACTCCACACTCCACACTTTAAAAAACGTAAAGGAGAATGAAGGAAATGAATACAAAAGGGCATTATTTATTTACGTCGGAATCGGTGACGGAGGGGCATCCGGATAAGGTATGCGACCAGATTTCGGACGCGGTTCTCGACGCGATACTGGAGAAGGATCCCGGCGCGCACGTCGCCTGCGAAACGACGGTGACGACAGGCTTTGTGTCGGTCATGGGAGAGATCACGGCGGACTGCTATGTAGACATCCCGAAAATCGCGCGGGACGTGATCATCGGAATAGGCTACAACAGCCACGAAGCGAGCTTTGACGGCAACACCTGCGCGGTTGTGACCTCGATCGACGCGCAGTCGCCGGACATCGCGATGGGCGTCAATCAATCCAACGAGGTGCAGAACGGACTGAGCGACAGCGAAATTGACAGAATCGGGGCGGGGGATCAGGGCATGATGTTCGGCTTTGCCTGCAACGAAACGGAAGAGCTGATGCCGCTGCCGATATCGCTCGCGCACAAAATGGCGAAGAAGCTGGCGCAGGTGCGGAAGGACGGAATCATACCGTACCTCCAGCCGGACGGCAAGACGCAGGTGACGGTAGAATACGACGAAAACAACCGCCCGGTGCGGATCGATACGGTGGTGGTTTCCACGCAGCATTCCGCGACGGCGGCGCTGCGGCAGATACGCGCGGACGTGATCGAGAAGGTGATCATGCCGACGCTTCCCGCTGAGCTGGTAGACAACCGGCTGAAAATCTTCGTCAATCCGACGGGGCGATTTGTGGTAGGGGGGCCGCAGGGCGACTCAGGCCTGACCGGGCGCAAGATCATCGTGGACACCTACGGCGGCTATTCCCGCCACGGCGGCGGCGCGTTTTCCGGCAAGGACCCGACCAAGGTGGACCGTTCGGGGGCGTACATGGCGCGTTACATAGCCAAGAATATCGTCGCGGCGGGGCTGGCGGACAAATGCGAAATTCAGATAGCCTACGCGATCGGCGTGGCGCATCCGGTATCGATTTTTGTGGACACCTTCGGCACCGGCAAGGCAGCGGACAGCATTCTCTCGGATGCTGTCGGAAAAGTATTTGACCTGCGCCCGGCGGCGATTATCCGTGATCTGGACCTGCGCTGCCCGATATACCGCCGGCTTGCGGCCTACGGACACATGGGCAGAACCGACCTGAATGTGCCGTGGGAGAAGACCGACAAGGTGCAGCCGCTGCTCGAAGCAGTGCGGGAGGAAGCCGCGCAGGGCTGACAGGCGCGCGTCTTCCCGCGATCGGGGACAATCAGAATGAAATGACCGGAACCTCTCCGCTTTCCCACCGGCAGCGGAGGGGTTCTTGTTTTCATCAAACGGCGCGCGGAATGATATATATATCATTGAGAAGAACGAAGAAAGCGAAGGGATCAATCATGACAGAAACGCTCATACCCGCCCCGCTGCGGCGGGGGGACAAAGCCGCGCTGATCGCGCCCTGCGCGCCGGTGCTGCCGGAACGTCTGGAATACGCCGCGCAATTCATCGCCGGTCTGGGCTACGAGCCGGAAATATACCCCTCCTGCCGGGCGCGGCATGGATTTCTGGCGGGGGACGACGCGCTGCGGGCGGGGGACGTCAACCGCGCTTTTGCCGACCCTGAAATCCGCGCGGTGGTAGTGGTGCGGGGCGGCTACGGCGGCGCGCGGCTGGCGGAGCGGCTGGATTACGACATGATAAGGCGTCACCCGAAGCTCTTCACCGGCTTCAGCGACGCGACCGCGCTGCACATACTGCTCAACCAGCGGTGCGGGCTGGCGACCTTCCACGCCCCGATGCCGGCGGCGGCGAATTTCCGGGAGGACACATTCACCCAGAGCGCGCTGGCGGACGCGCTGGCGGGCCGCTGGTACGGGGAATGCGGCGGTTCGTGTCCCGGAAGGAACGCTGGCGCGCCGCTCCGGTGCGTCTTTGAGGGGCGTGCGGAGGGAAGGCTCACGGGGGGCAATCTGACCATCATCGCCCACACGGCAGGAACGCCCTACCAATTGGACTGCCGTGGGAAGATACTCTTTCTGGAGGACGTGGGGGAATACGCCTACGCGATAGACCGCAGTCTTCTGCACATGAAGCACAGCGGCATACTGGAAGGCTGCCGGGGCGTGATTCTCGGCACATGGAAGGACTGTGCCGCGCCGGAGGATATGCCGGTTGAAATGACGCTCCGGAACGCGCTCGAACCGCTGGGCATTCCGGTCATAGCGGGGCTTCAGTGCGGGCACAGTGTGCCGTCAACCTTCCTCCCGCTTGGGCAGAATGCCGAAATTTCGGCTTGTTTAGAGGAAAGCCGCATAGTTTTCTGTCCCGCGTAACGCGCAACATGATTCAAATTGATATCTTCACCACGAATTTATCACACAATCCGCTTCTTATTGCCACATAATCGCTATTTTCACCATATTATTTCTTGACTATTCCGGAAAAATGTCTATAATGATAAGAGAAGGATAATATCCGGCGAATGAAAAAACGATTTGAAAGGATTGATTGATTATGTTGAAGCCACGAATAAGTAAAAGATTCGTGAAAACCGCGCTGATTTCGGCATTGATTGCCATGGCGCTGGCGGGAGCGGCGGTCTTCCTCGGCGTGAGCGCGTCGGAGAATGTATCGCCGTCGGACATTGCGGTATCCGCGTCGGAGCAGGCGGTGCCGGAGGTCGTACCGGGAGGGAAGATGGACCATCAGGAATTCCCCGGCTTCCTGACCTCGAATCTGCCGGCGGTGATCCGCAGCAAGGACACCAATTTCATGAAGGACGGGCATTTCTCCGGGTCGTATAAGCAGCAGCTCACTGCGGAGGAAAAGCAGGTTTACAACGCGTTCTACCAGCAGTATGTGGTGAACAAAAGACCTGCGGACGAGACGTTCACCCTCAATTTCGATCCTCCCTTCCAGATGAAGATAGATTATTCCGACCAGGTCTGGGGGAAAGGCTCGTTATGCATATCGCCGCTTCTGGACGTCGTGTGCAGCGCGTATGCCGCTTTCTCGTTTGACCATCCGGAGGTCTACTGGGTCAGAGGATTCGGATACAATTATTATTTTCCCAGCTATACGGTGGGCGACCCGTACGCCCCGATAGACACCCTCTGGATCACCGGCGCGGGCGCGTACGAGGGCGACTACGCCGAGCGCGGCGCGGTGAGCAGCGGCTATACGGCGGCGGTAAACGCCATCAGGAGCAGCCGCGCTTCCGCCTCCCGTTACGACACGCTCATGGCGGCGCACGACTACGTGTGCGAGCACTCGGTCTACAATTACGACGCGCTGTACATTTCCAGCGATGAGGAATACCGGCAGCTTGGCTACGCCTTCACCCCCGCGCCGCTTTTCACGGGCAGAGGGACCTTTGTGTGCGAGGGCTATTCCAGGGCGTTCAAAATGCTGTGTGACGCGCTGGACATTCCCTGCGTGTGCGTTGGCGGAACCGCAAACGGCGGCAACCATATGTGGAATTTCGTCCAGATGGAGGACGGCGGGTGGTACGCGGTCGACTCCACGTGGGACGACGACGATGTGTATGATCACGATTATTTCCTGGTGGGAGACCAAACCGTCATCAACGGCAAGAGCTTCAGAAATAATCACGTCCCCTCAGGGAATGTGGTAACGACACCTTTGACGAATACTATGCAATATCCCCAGCTGTCCCAACAGGCATATACCGACACGAGGCTTCCCGAGCCGGTCATCACGCTGATGAACCCGTATTACCCCGTCGGCGCGACCGCGCGCATCACGTGGGATCCGGTCACCTACGCGACCGGTTACCGGGTCGTCATGTGGAAACCCTCCGGCAGGAATGACGGAAGCGTGGTATCGTTCATCGATACGATTGTCCATGACACATGGTTTGATTTCTCCACCGCCGCCTACGGGGTTCCTTCCCACGGCAATTACTCCTACCAAATCTACGCGGTAGACGAAACCGGCGTCAGAGAGACTTCCGGCTGCGGCGTCGGCGGGAACGGCTTTTTGTCGTTCGGCTTCGGTAACAACCAGATGACCATCTATAATACGGAAACCGTCTATCCCTTCAAGGAGGGGATACGGATCAAATTCTCTCAGATGGATCATATACCCGACCGCTTTCGTATTCTGATCAGGAGAAACGGAGAGACGGTTGTCGATGAGGAGAGGGACGAAAGAGATTTCAGCACCTGTTTGTCATCATGCGATTATGACCCCGACACCGGCAAAGAGATCCTGCGATATAATTATTATCAATTGACCCCCCTGCCGGGCGACTATGAAGCGGTCGTCACCGCGATTCTCGACCATGACGGCTATCAGGAATTGTCGAGCGCGCCCTATACCTTCCATGTGGAGGGATCGCCGGTTCTGCTGGATAGTTATTTCCTGTGGTTCGATATCCGCTCATGGGATCTCCACCCCACGAAAAAGCTGACCGCGACCAGACTGAACGGCGAGGGAGCCATCGAGTGGATTTCGGAGAATCCGGAGATCGCTTCGGTGGATCAGGACGGCAACGTCACCGCCGTGTCGGGCGGAACGACCAAAATCTACTGCAAGTATGTGGGCAGCGATGATTACGGCACGCCGTGCGATGTGCGCGTCGATGATATCCTTGTCCACAGTGAGCGCGGGAAAATCACCGGAATTTCGGGGGAATACCAGGAGGGCGAAACCGACGTCTTCACGCTGGTCGGAGTAGACCCGTCGGCTGTGACATGGGAATCGGAGAACCCCTCCATTGTGTCCATTGACAACGACGGCCATCTGACGGCGCTGCGTGCGGGAGAAACCAGAGTCAACGCGCATCTCAACGGAGGGGGCGTCTTTGCCTACGCCATCGTCAAGGTGACCCGTCCGGGAGCCAGCCTTTCGCTGAGCAGGGAACACATTGAACTATACATCGGCGACCAGACCACCGTCAAGGCGGTTTACGACGGTGACGCGACGGAAACGATCAACTGGACGGTCGATGATCCGGAAGTGGCGTCCGTGAATGCGAAAGGTGTGATCACGGGACTCAGGCAGGGCGAAACGACGCTCCGCGTCAGCACGTCAAGCGGACAATCGGCGTCGGCGCGCGTCATCATCAGGACCAAGGCAAAGGCGGTGAAATGGGTCACCACGCCGCCGG
>CADCON010000041.1 GCA_902803035.1 uncultured Ruminococcus sp. | reverse complement strand
TTGTTCTCCTCCGCGCTGGGGCGGTTCCAGTACATTCCGTCGGGGAATTTCTGCCGCAGCATATCCAGCCGCGCCGGAATATCCGCCTCATTGAGGGGATTGAGGGCGTAACTGAGATTGATCCAGCCTGTCTTGTCCGCATAAGACACCTTGCCGAATTCACCGCTCACTGATGTAACGCTGACCTTGGTGCCGATGGGCAGCGTCTTCCCCGTGGAAGTGCTTCCCTCCGATGTGGTGTAGAGCGTGAGTTTGCGAAGCACCGTGTATTCACCGGTCTTATACGCAAAGGGTGTGAGCGCAGAGGCATTGCTCATGGCCTTCGCGCTGACCTCCGTGAACGCAGCAAACGGCAGGGCGCAAAAAAGCAGGGTCATGATGAATGTCATTGAAATGATTCTCTTTTTCATATGGTTTATCCTCCCGAACCCGAAATAGTATCAATTACGAATTTGTAACAATTATTATTAAGATTATAACATATTTGTAATCATTGTGTCAAACCCTTTACATTCAAAATAATGTACGACAATTATCCGTTGAATTACAGCATAATAACTAAACAGCAGCAAAAATATATTTAGCTATAAGGTTTTTCAATAATACTCTTGCATTATCGGCGGATATTTGCTAGAATATAATGTATTGTTTCTCTTATGCAATTCCAGCAATCTTCAAAAAGGAGGATTCTTTCATTATGATATGGCACAGTGCCGACAAGGAAGACGTCGCAAAGGAACTCGATTCCCAGCCCAAAAGAGGTCTGACCGACCTCAACGCGGGCGTCCGCAGAAGTGCTTTTGGCACCAATGTAATGATCACTTCACGCAAAAGATCCGGTTTTACGGTTTTTATGGGGAAGCTGCTCTCCCCTCTGAGCATTATTCTCATTGTGATTGCCGCCCTCTCCCTCTGGGTGAACATCGAAGACTTCACGGCGGGCATCGTTCAGAAGGATGGATTCATCCTGAATACGGTCTACGCCGGAACGCTTCTTTTCTTCACATTGATTCTCGATATTGTCCGCGCCGCGCGCGAACTCTCCGCCAACAGCACCATCGTGGACATCAAACGCAGCGCGCTCACGTTTGTGCGCGTCAGGAGAAACGGCATTATCAAGGAAATACTGGCGGAGGAGCTTGTCCCCGGCGATATCATTCAGATTGAAGTCGGCGATATCATTCCTGCCGACGGCAGGCTGCTCATCACCCGCTCCTTCATGTGTGACGAGCGAGTGCTGACCGGTGACGACACCCCCGCGCTGAAGGATTCCAACGCCGTTCTGCCGGAGGAAACGCCCCTCGGCGAACGATGCAATATGGCTTTTGCCGGAACAGTCGCCATGACCGGCCGCGCGGTCATGATGATCACGGAAACCGGCGTCCGCACGGAGCTCGCCCTCAAGCATGGCAAGCGTCCCCGCCTGATCAGCAACCGCACACCGCTGGTCAGGAACGCCCTGAACATCCGGGCATTCAGCATCTGGATGGTTTTCTGCTCGGTCGTTGCCTCCGCCGCCATCTTTACGACGGGGCTGGATTTCTCCCGATTGTCTGTCCGGCTTTCCGATCTGACCGGCTTTATCAGGGACAACTTCGCCGCCATCCCGGAGCATCTCAGGACTTCGGAGCCATCCTCGGAAGGAATCACCCTCTTCGGAGCGATCCTGTTCTTCCTCACGCTTTCGCTGTGCGCCATTCCCATCGGGCTGCCGCAGAATGTCATGCTTTCAATCGCCAAGGGAATTGCCGCCTTGAGAAAGAACGGCATATTGCTTCACCGGTTCAAGAAAACCGAAAAAATCGGCTGTACCTCCGTCATCTGCACCGACAAATCCGGCACACTCACGCATGACAGGCTCAGCCTGCAAAGGGCGTGGCCCGCGGGCGACATGGCGGTGAATGTCAGCGAGGGTTTCTGGTCGGAGGATCTCAGATACCTCATGCGCTGCTGCACCCTTTGCTGCGACCGCAAGCTGATGTACAACAAGGGCAGCGACGAGGATTTCCTGATGGCTGACCGGACGGAAGCCGCCATTGTCAAGGCATTCAGAAGCAACGGCGGCAATCTGGATGAGCTTCTCGAACAATACCCCCGCTGCGGGGATATTCCGTTTGATTCCTCCCGCCGGCTGATGACTGTCATTTATGACGTTGAAGGCCTCTATATGACCGTCACCAAAGGCGCGCCCGACGAGCTTGTTCCGAAGTGCGTCGACGTCGACACGGAGGAAATACGCCGTCAGGCAAGGGCGATGTTTGACGACGGTCTGAAGGTCATTGCGGTTGCCGTTCAGACCCTCAACCAGCTCCCCGAAAAAATCACTCCCGAATCCATCGAGCGCGATCTGAATTTTGTCGGTCTTCTCGGGCTGGACGATCCCTGCCGCGAGGACGTCACGGAATCGCTGGATATCTGCCGCGAAGCCGGCATCAGAACCGTCATGATAACCGGCGACCATCCTGAAACGGCCGCTTCCCTTGCCCGCAGACTGCATATTCTGGGGCAGGATGAAGCCCCGCTGACCGGGAAACAGCTTTCGGCGATGACGGACGAGGAACTCGCCGCCCGCGTTTCGGACTATTCCGTCTTCGCCCGCGTGACGCCTGAGGACAAGGTACGCATTATCAGAAGCTGGCAGGCCAACGGCGCCTGCGTCCTGATGAACGCGGGCGGAATGAACGACGCGCCCGCCCTTCACAAGGCGGATATCAGCTGCTCCGCCGAAGCCACCGCCACCGACGTCGCCGCCGACGCCGCGGACGTCACACTCTCAGACAGCAGCTTCGTCAGCATTCAGTCCATGATCCGGCAGGGCAGAAGGATCAGGGACAATCTCAGCCACCTGACCGAATTCAGCGTTACCTGCTCTATGGCGGAAACTGTCCTGCTGATCGCCGGTGCGGTTCTGTTCCATATCAATTTGCTCGGATTGCTCCCCCTCGCGCTGCTCAATCTGATGCTTTTCCTCTTCGTGAAGCCCTGCTTCGCCTATGAACCGGCGGACAGCGACGTGATGAAACGTACGCCTGACGAGAATAACGGCAGGCTGACCGGCAGATTTGAAAAATACCGCTCATGGCTGGCGGCAGGCTACATAGTATTTAATTCCGTCATCTCCTATCTCATCGGAAAAGGCGCTTTCAGAATTCATCCGGCTGCCGGCGGACGCACCGGCATGACAATGGCGTTCGCCGCCCTGGGGCTGGGTCTCGTTCTTCATGCCTTCTGCTCCAGATCGGAGAAACCGCTCGTTATCGCCGGCATTTTCCGCAATTACAGGCTGCTGCTGAGCGTTGTCCTCACCGCCGCCGTGATCGTTCTGATGATCGCGGTGCCTTATGCCGCGTCGCTGCTGGGATTGGCCGCTCTCAGCGGGTGGGAATGGGGCGCGCTGTCCGTGCTGCTCCTGATTCAGCTTGTCGTATGGGAATATCCCAAGATCTACGCAAGAGTGAAATTCTGAAAAAACAGCACAAAAACTTCCAATCATATATTCTGCGCACCGGCACACAATAATACTGCGACGCACGGTGAACCATCATTCAGAATAGATTAAAGGAGTGCTGTTTTCATGGCAAACAAGTCAAGTAACAGAATTGTCGTTCCCGAGGCAAGAGAAGCCCTCGACAGATTCAAGATGGAAGCCGCCAACGAAGTCGGCGTTACCCTCAACCAGGGCTATAATGGTCACCTCACTTCCCGTGAGGCGGGCAGCATCGGCGGACAGATGGTCAAAAAGATGGTCGAGTCCTACGAAAAGAATGCAAAGTAAATTGAGTTCACAGCGATTCAAGCGGTCGATCCGGTGTAACGGAATCCGGCTTTACAGAGCCGCGACGTTCCGATCTGCGCCGTTCTGCTTTGCTTAACAGAATCTTCAAGAGGCAGGGAGTCGGAATTATCAGGCCGGATCCCTGCCTTTTTTGTCGGCTATGCGCCACACGGATTTTTACATTTAGGCCGATTGATTCTTGCGGACGGGTATTGTATAATAGAAGACAGCTATGAAAAGTCTTCCATGTAGCTGTTGTACTGCTCGCGGGTGTGGATGATAATTCCCTTTACCAGCCGTTCCCAGACCTCTTCCGGCAGCGAATCCGCGTCCGCCGGAAGAATGACATCCGGTTCTTCCGCGCCCGGCTCGAATACCGCGGCTTTTCCGTTCCATATTCTTATGATTTTCGGCGTGAAAGGGGCTTCCTCCGCCACTTCCGCGTTTGTAGCGTCCAAGGCTCCGGCCTGCTCCGCCGGCGGTCTGTATTCCGCCGCGGAAGCAAGCGAAAAGACTGACGCCGAAAATGCCGCCGCTGCCAGTATCATTGATAATGCGTTTTTAACGGACATTTTGCTTTTCTCCTTTCTCCTGATGGTGCTGACTGATTTTCGCATTGATATTATTGGCAGATTATCAACTATTAATCAATTTTTTTCCTGATTTTTCAGCATGGTTACAAAATTATTAAATATTTAAGAAATATGTACAACTGTCAGATTTTTGTGTTATAATGTTTGAGATAATGATTTCATTTTATCCTTTTTCATCGGGAGGCGATATCTTAATGGGATTCAAGGACTCGTTAGGCAATTTATCCGACAAGGTGAAGGAAAGTATCGGCAAACGGAATGCCGCTTCCGGCAGAAGCCCCGGCGCTTCATCAGGACGCAAAAGACGTCCCGACGGCGAAAGACCGGCGTGGGTAAAGGTTCTGCTCAAGTCGGGCGGTTATCTTGCCAAGACGCTTGCCACTCTTCTGCTGATCGGCGTGATCACCACCTGCATCGTAGGCGCGACCGCAATGGTCTATGTGCTGGCGTTTCTTGACAAGAGCGTCAGCGATATCGATCTGACCCAGCTCAAGCTCAATTACACCACCACGATCTTCGCCGACGACCCCGAAACCGGTAAGCCTATCAAGTATGAAACCATGCACGGTTCGGAAAACCGCGAATGGATCGATTATGACCAGATGACGCAATACACCAAGGACGCCATCGTTTCCGTCGAGGACGAGCGTTTCTGGAGTCACCACGGCGTCGACTGGAAAAGCACGACTTTCGCTTTCGCCAATATGTTCCTTGGCCTGACCAAATCCGACCGCGGCGGCTCCACCATCACCCAGCAGCTCATCAAGAACGTCACCAAGGAGGACGCCCACAGCGTCAACCGTAAGCTCAAGGAAATATTCAAGGCGCTTGAGCTGGAAAAGAAATACACCAAACCGCAGATTCTGGAGGCATACCTCAATGTCATCGCCCTCGGCAACGGCTGTAACGGCATTCAGACCGCGTCTCAGACCTATTTCGGCAAGAACGCCAAGGATCTGACGCTCGCGGAATCCGCCGCTATTGTCGGCATCACCAAGTATCCCTCCAAATACAACCCCTTCTATCACCCTGAGGAAAATCAGATGCGTCAGCGTTATGTCCTCAAGAAAATGTACGAAAAAGGCTTCATCTCAAAGCAGGAATACGACGAGGCTAAGGCTGACGATTATCTCTCCCGCCTGAACATCGAAGCCAAGAACCAGAATGCCACCACAAAATACTGGAGCTGGTACACTGAGCAGATTTTCACCGACGTTGTCAAGGATCTGCAGAAGAGAAACGGTCTCAGCGAAAGCGAAGCACGTTTCCAGATGTATAACGGCGGTTTCAACATCTACGCCAATGTGGATATCAAGCTTCAGAACAAGGCTGAAGCGATCTTCAAGAACAAGACCGGCAACAACACCGAATACTGGCGCAAATTCCCCCGCTCGGTGCAGCCACAGTGCGCTATCGCCATTCTGGATTACAACGGCGACGTCAAGGCGATTGTGGGCGCGAGAGGCGAAAAGAACGCCAACCGTATCCAGAATCACGCTTCCCAGTCGCGCAGACAGCCCGGTTCCGCCATCAAACCTCTGAGCGCGTACGGTCTGGCGGTTGAGATGGGCGTTCTTGAATTCTCAACGCCCGTTACCGACGAACCGCTTACCATCAAAGAGGGCGGCTCCACCAGGAAATGGCCGAGAAACGACAACCGTCGTTACAGGGGCAATATTCCGGTCGTCAAGGGTCTGGAGGTTTCCGCTAACTGCGTCGCCGCCAGAATTGTCCGCTATATCACGCCGGCTCAGAGCTACAAATTCCTCACCGAACGGCTTTCCATCAAGCTCAATGAAAAGGACAACAACCTCGCTCCCATGTCGGTCGGCGCGTTAACCGACGGCGTGACCGTCCTCGAAATGGCTTCCGCCTACGTCATGTTCGGCAGCGGAGGTATCTATTACTCCCCCGCCACCTACTACCTGGTGAAGGATCAGCAGGATAATACCGTTCTCCAGAACAATACGGCACGCGGCATCAGGGTCATGAGCGAAGAAGCCGCTTCCATCATGAACCGGATGCTTCTCGCTCCGGTCAATGGCTCTGGCGGTACTGCCCGCAGGGCGAAAATCAGCGGATTTGACACCTTCGGCAAGACCGGTACGACTTCTGACGTCAAGGACCGTTATTTCTGCGGCGGCACTCCCTATTACGTGGGTGCGGCATGGTACGGTTACGCGGACAACAAGCGTCTGGAATACACCGCCAACTACGCGATGCAGGCGTGGACCCATGTCATGAAGGCAGCCCACAAGGGACTGCCCTCCAAAAAGTTCAAGCTCAGCAAGAATGTGGTGGCGCGTCAGTACTGCACCGTTTCGGGCGGTTACGCCAGTTCCAACTGCTATTCCTCCGCTACCGGCTATTATTCACGCAATTCCGCTCTGCCCATATGTCCGCTTCACGGAGGCGGCTCGATGACCAAGGCATTTACCGCCCTGCTCGCTGATTCAAGCTCCTTCCGTACCACGACGACCACGCAGGCGCCGGCATCCACAACCAGCGAGGCTTCAACGACCACCTCAAAGTCATCCAAAACCACTAAAACATCCAAGACAACCAAATCCACTACCACTTCTACCACCAGCGGCGCGGTAGGATAAAGCGGCATTCCGGCAGCCGGATCGCAGAAAAATGTGCGATCCGGCTGCTTTCTGGTTATCCGGCAAATTTGTCCGGAATAAAGATAAATAAATTGAAATTTATAGTTGAATGAGTCGCCGATATATGTTATAATGGCTATGGTTGATTTATTCCCCTTCAATTCCTCATCGTTAAAGGAGTAGATCTCGACTTGACTGCAAAAATCAGATATAAAACCGGCAGGGCACTGCAGCGATGGTCGGAATTCAGCACGGACGAGAGAATTATTACGGTTTGTGCCATCTCGCTCTTCCTGCCCTATTATCTTGCCGCTGTTCCGGGGCTGTTCGCGGTGTTCCGCGCACTGCTTCTGCCTGACGTCAGGCACAGGATGACAGCGGTGTCCGCTTCGGGCTATATCTACGCCGCTCTGCCGATCTTCGCTTTTCCGGCTGTGGTTTTCCGCAACTGGTTCGGTCTGCTCGGAGGCGTGATTCTTTGGCTGATGCTGGTCTTCATGCTCTACCTGTTCACCGTCATGCGGGTGCGCTTCTACAACAATATCATCGACCTGATGCTGATCCTGAGTATGACCGCCATTGCTGCCGCCTTTGCTTCCAAGATCATCTATGCCCGCACCGGTCTCTCTCTTTATCATTTCATGTTTGACGCCAACGGTGCGCTGCTGACGTCCGCCAGACAGAGCGAAAACGGCATTTTCACCTTTATGTTTGACTCGACCCGCACCGCTTCCGTTTTCTGGAACCCCAATTACTACGGCTATATGCTTGAGCTTTTTGTGATTCTCGCGCTCTATCGCTTCGAGAAACGCCATTCGCCGTGGTATCTCGTCATTCTGTTCGCCAATCTCGGCAGCATCCTTCTCTGCGACTGCCGCACGGCGTGGGCCGCTCTCGGCGTTGCGCTTCTCTTTTACGTGGCACATTACAAGCGCAATGTCAAATGGGTCGTCGTCACCATGCTCATCACGGTGACGGTGGTCATTATCATTCTCCTCGTTCCGATGTTCTCCGGCCGGCTCGCTTCCAATATCATCAATTACGATGTGGATAAACGATCCAAGATCTGGGGCGACGCGATTCACTGGATTCTGCGCCGTCCGGTCTTCGGCTATGGCATGAACGGCTTCCGCGAGATCTGCATAATGACCCACGCAAAGAGGATACGCTGGCATTCCCACAATATCATCCTCAACACCATGCTGGATTTCGGCGTCGTCGGCCTGGCTTATTTCAGCTGCATGATCGGAAAGATCGTCAGCGTGCTCAACAAGCCGCAGTTCTGCGTGATTTACAGCCAGATCCGCAGCATGATCATGATTGCCGGACTCGCCACCCTCATTCACGGTGTGACCGATGTGCCGATTCTCGGCGTACAGACCGCGCTGGCCCTGATATTCATTGTGTCTGGCTGCAGCGTCGAGCGCAACGAGCGCGTGTTCAAGCGGCTCACCAATTTCTGCGAAATATACGAAAAACACTGACTTCTGCCGGCTCCGAAAAAATCCGAGGCCGGCTTTTTGCTCATATTCCCCCTTCTCTCCGAATACACTTTATCAACAGAATAATTCGGAGGGATCACAATGAGAGGCAATTGGCACGGAGAAGAACTGCAGGAGGAAGAATGCAGAGCGGAGGCTCTGGGAGAATACATTGTCAGTCACCGGGCGACAGTCCGTATGGCTGCCGCCGCTACCGGCGTTTCCAAATCCACCGTCCATAAGGAGGTCAACCGAAGACTGCGCGAAATCAATTACGGGCTTTATCTCAGGGTGCGCGAGGTGCTGGATCTGAATAAATCCGAACGCCACATCCGGGGCGGCAACGCGACGCGCGAAAAATACCGCAGACTGTCCGGAGAAAACAAACGGCTGTCAACGCAAAAAAAGGTTGCAGATAAAAGCGAAGGATGATATAATGGATACAGGGAGCCGCCCGATCAATTCCCGGCTGTCGTTCCGCGCTCTGAGAACGTGACCCGGAGCGGCACGGACATCCATTGACGCGGCGGTCCCATCATAAAAGAAAGGATGTTGGTCTGATGCCTGAAATTTCTCAGCTTCTGGGGGCGATGATCTCCTATTACAAGGGGGATCCGCGAAGAATCCATCATTTCATCAAGGTGCATGACCTCGCCAGAACCATCGGCATTCTCGAGGGACTCGACGAGGACTCGCTCTTCATACTGGAAGCCGCTGCCGCTGTCCACGATATCGGCATACGCATCTGCGAGCTGAAATACGGCAGGTGCGACGGTTCGCTTCAGGAGCAGGAAGGGCCGGAGCTTGCCCGCGATATGCTCACCGCCATCGGATTTGATGAAAAGGTGACCGAACGTGTCTGCTGGCTTGTGGGACATCATCATACCTACAGGGACGTCAGCGGCTGGGATCATCAGATATTGATCGAAGCCGACTGTCTGGTCAATCTCTATGAAGACGGCTCCTCAGCGGAGGAAATCGCTTCGGCTTATCAGACGGTCTTTGCCACGGGAACAGGAAAGTTTTTCTGCGAAAAAATGTTTGAATTGTAAAATTTCCGCCAAATACTTTAATTTTTGTGTTGATTTTTTCAGCAGTTGATAGTATAATATATTTGACATCAGGTCAGTTACTATTATTTCAGGCTGAAAGGAAGCGGTTGACATTTTTAACGATTTGAAAAAACACATTGCAGGAAGAACGCAGGCATTCTGGATTATCGGCATTGTTTTGCTGATTGTGTTCGGAGTCATTGCCTTCAGGCGGTGGAAACCGGATCAGTACATTATCGGCGAGGTCAAATTTATCAGCTCCGCCAGCGCGCAGCTTGAGAATTTCGACAAACGTGACGGCGCGTACACCGGCGACCCGGATAAGCTCTTTATTACCTTCGTTCCCGATGGCTGCGAATTCTATGATGTGGACGGCAATCCTATCACCGCCCTCGATATAACGATCGGTTCAAAAGTTAAAATGACTTCCAGCACCGGTCTTAAAACCAACGCGGAAGGCTACACCACCGTTGAGATCAAAAAAGTAGAGGTTCTGGTTGCCGCTCCGCCTCCGGAAACCTATATTCCGGGCTAATCGAATATCGTTCTTTATCAGCCGCAGTATTTCCTCCGGATTTACTCCGGCTGTTTTTTTTTGAATTTACATAAAATTATTTTCAGAATAGATAGCTTTTTTTTTGGGAATGTGGTATAATAGGTTATCATTACATTTTGATCCAGGGAGTTGTGTCATTTTGGAAAAAAGAAAGACCGTCTACATCGCCATGTCCGCTGATATCATTCACAGCGGACACCTTAATATCATCCATGAAGGGGCGAAGCTGGGCGACGTCATTGTCGGTGTGCTGACCGACGAGGCCATTGCCACCTACAAACGCCTTCCTCTGCTCGATTTTGAAACAAGAACATCCGTCATCGGCAGTCTGAAGGGCGTCACCGCCACGGTTCCGCAGGAAACCCTCTCCTATGCCGACAATATCCGCAGACTCCGGCCGGATTATGTGGTTCACGGCGACGACTGGGCCACCGGCGTACAGAGCAACGTCAGACGAGAGGTCATAGATCTTCTTGCGGAATACGGCGGCAGGCTGGTCGAAATTCCTTATACCAGCGGCGTCAGCACCGATCAGCTGGAGAAAAGCCTCGGCGCAATCTACAATACCCCCGACGTCCGCCGCGCCAAGCTCCGCCGTATGCTTCGCATCAAGCCGTGGATCCGCGTGATGGAAGCGTCCAACGGCCTTTCCGGTCTGATTGTGGAGAATACGCGCATTGAGGACCCCGTGACCGCTACCGTCAGGGAATATGACGCGATGTGGGTCAGCAGCCTGTGCGATTCCACCTTCAAGGGCAAGCCTGACATCGAACTGGTTGACCTCACCAGCCGCATCAATACCATCAATGAAATCATGGAGGTCACCTCCAAGCCCATCATTCTCGACGGCGACACCGGCGGCAAGCCGGAGCATTTCTTCTTCAATGTCCGCACACTTGAGCGTCTCGGCGTTTCCGCCATCATCATCGAGGACAAGACCGGTCTGAAGCAGAATTCCCTCTTCGGCACCGACGCAAAGCAGATTCTCGACGACCCGCACGTCTTCGCCGCCAAGATCCGCGCCGGCAAGCAGGCGCAGCAGACCCGCGACTTCATGATTTTCGCCCGACTGGAAAGCCTGATCGCCGGAATGGGTATCGACGACGCTATGGCGCGCGCGAAGATTTATCTGGAGGAAGGCGGTGCGGACGGCATCATGATTCACAGCCGCGAAAAGGACGGCTCGGAAATCTTTGAATTCCTGCGCCGCTTCCGAGAGTATTCGCCCGATGTACCGGTGATTCTCGTGCCCACTTCCTACAACCAGTTCACCGAAGAGCAGCTTCACGCCGCCGGAGCGAATATCATCATTTACGCCAATCACCTGCTTCGCAGCGCGTATCCCGCCATGGCAGGCACCGCCAGAAAGATTCTCGAATGCTCCCGCAGCAAGGAGGTCGACGACGTCTGCCTTTCCATCAAGGAAGTGCTCTCCCTCATTCCCAATAAAAACTGAATGGCTGACGGCATTTTCTGCCGCCCATACCGAAAAGGATCTGAAAATTCATGATAGATACCAAGGCATTCTACGATACGCTGATCGAACAGGAGATGGACTTTTTCACCGGCGTTCCCGACTCGCTGCTGGCCAATTTCTGCGCCTGCGTGAAGGAAAATTCCCCCGCCTCGCGCGCCATTATCGCCGCCAATGAGGGCAATGCCGTCGGCATCGCCTGCGGGTACCACATTGCGACGGGGAAAACCGGCGTGGTCTATATGCAGAACAGCGGCGAGGGCAACGCGGTCAATCCCCTGCTTTCCATCGCCGATGAGGATGTCTATTCCATTCCCCTCCTTCTGCTGATCGGCTGGCGCGGCGAACCCGGCGTCAAGGATGAGCCGCAGCACAAGAAGCAGGGCAAGGTCACGCTCGCTCTGCTGGAGGCTATGGGCATCGCGTTTGAGATTCTGGAGGACAACTACAAGCCCCAGATCGAACGCGCCGCCCGGTATATGAAAGAAAAAAGCCGCCCCTTCGCCCTCGTGGTACGCAAGGGCGCGTTCAGCCCCTATCGGATCACGCCCGAAGCGGCTGATTATCCTCTCTCCCGCGAGGAAGCACTGGAATGTGTGCTCGATGCCATTCCGGAGGAGGATTTTATCGTGTCCACCACCGGCAAGACCTCCCGCGAAATCTTCGAGATCCGGGAAGCGCGCGGTCAGGCGCATTCCGGAGATTTCCTCACGGTGGGCGGCATGGGACATACCTCTTCCATCGTGCTGGGAATGTCGCTCGGCACCGGGCGCAATGTCTATTGCATTGACGGCGACGGCTCCTTCCTCATGCATATGGGTTCATTCGCCGTGACGGCCGACAATGCCGGCGCGAACTTCAAGTACATTCTCAACAACAACGGCGCGCACGAATCGGTCGGAGGACAGCCTACTGTCGGCTTCAGGATTGACATTCCCGCAGTTCTCAGGGCGTTGGGCTTCCGCGAAGTGATGACCGCTTCCACACGCGAAGAAATTGCCGCCGCCATGGAGCGTCTGGCTGACGTCAGGCTCGGCGCGCTCGTGATCTGTACGCATCAGGGATCGAGAGACAACCTCGGCAGACCCACGATTTCTCCCGTTGACAACAAAAAGGCTATGATGGCGCGGTTTTCCGCCGCGGAAAAACAGAAGGACAAGGACTGACAATAACACATGAAGGCTGTCATATTCAATTCGGGTCTTGGCAAGCGAATGGGCGAGCTGACGGCTCATAACCACAAATCCATGGTGCACCTGCAGAATCACGAGGCGATCTTTGAGCGTCAGCTCAGACTGCTTCACGACTGCGGCATCGATGAATTCGTGGTGACGGTCGGCCCCTTCAAGAAGCAGCTCATACAGGCCAGCAAGGCGCCGCACCTAGCGGGCTGCCGGTTCACATTTGTGGAAAATCCCCTCTACGACAAGACCAATTATATTTACTCCATGTATCTGGCAAGGGAATTCATTGCCGGCGATATTCTTCTCATGCACGGCGATCTGGTGTTTGACAAGGCGTTGGTGAAGGCCGTGCTGCAATCTCCCTTCCCTTCTCTCGGCTGCGTCAACCGGAAAAAAGCCCTTCCCGAAAAGGATTTCAAGGCGAGGATCGCCGACGGCTGCATACGGGAGGTTTCGGTCAGCATTTTCGATGAGAACTGCTTCGCCTTCCAGCCATTTTACAAACTCCGCGCCGCCGACACCGCCGCGTGGGTCGCTCAGGTGGAAACCTTCATCGCCGCAGGCAAAGACCAGTGCTATGCCGAAAACGCGATGAATGAGATCTTCCCGCGGCTTTCCGTAAGGGAATTTGATTACAGCGGCTATTATGTGGACGAGGTGGACACCGCCGACGATCTCGCCCGCGTTTCCTCCGAGATACGCCGATTCGACTTCGCTGAGCAGGAATGCTACAACGGCATCGCCAACGTCCGTGAAATAATGAATCAATACGGTCTGAAAAAGGCTTTTGTGGTCTGCGGTGTGCCAAAACCGTTACTGGACGGCGTCTTTGACGCGGATTTTGAGATATTTGACCGATTCACCCCCAATCCCCACTACGAGGAAGTCTGCGAGGGCGTCAGACTGTTCCGGGAAAGCGGCTGCGACTGCATTGTTTCCATCGGCGGTGGAAGCACCATTGACGTGGCAAAATGCATTAAATTGTACGCCGCGATGGATGAAAGCGTTCCTTACATCGATCAGGCGCACGTCTTCTCCCCCGTCAGACACATTGCCATTCCCTCCACCGCAGGCACTGGCAGCGAATCCACCAGATACGCGGTCATTTACTACGAAGGGAAAAAGCAGTCGGTCACTGACGACAGCCTTCTTCCAGACGCCGCCGTGCTTGACGCTTCCCTTCTCGGAGGACTCCCCGTTTATCACAAGAAAGCCACCATGCTGGACGCCCTCTGCCATTGCTGCGAGTCCATGTGGTCGCTCCATGCCGACGAACAAAGCCAGAAGTATGCCGAGGCCGCGCTGAGGAAGATTCTCGCCCATTACCGCGCCTATCTTGACGGCGGCACGGACGCCGCGGGCGAAATTCTTTTGGCAGCCAATCTCGCGGGAAAGGCAATCAATATTTCCCAGACCACGGCGGCTCACGCCATGTGCTATAAACTGACTTCCGTATTCGGCATTGCCCACGGTCACGCGGCCGCGCTCTGCCTGCCGGAAGTCTGGAAGTATATCGCGGCGCATTCTTCTGAATGCAGGGATCCCAGAGGACCGGCACATCTCAGGGCCGCGCTCGACAGAATCTCGGATTGCTTCGGCTGCGCCGTGCCGGAACAGGCCGTGGCCGGATTCATTGAACTGTTCGGAGAACTGGCACTTCAGCCCGTCCGCTGCGGCGACGGAGAGACAATTCATCTTCTCGCCACGTCTGTCAACCGGCAGCGGTTGGACAACTGCCCTGTATCGCTGACGACCGGAGTTATCGAGGAAATGTACCGCAGGATACTCCGCGCCTGAAAAGACAATTGATTCTGACTGTCAATCAAAAGTGGACAAATAGCATTAGAAAGCCGGTGTTCAATTGCGAACCCCGGCTTTTATTATTTCTGTTGTCCGGCGCGCAGCCGCTTGTTATCGGCTGCCTGAAAAGGGCTTCAGGTCGCCGAGAAGGATTCTCTTGACCGACTTCATCACCCAGAGAACAAAGCGGACAGGCGTTTCAAAGGAACGTTTCTCATCGCTCCATTCACAAAGCCTTCTGTATTTTTTGAATAACCGCGCCTGAATGGGCGTAATGCCGTAGAATGTCCACATATCGTGCCCCGAATAATGGCAGATGGACATATTGTGAAGCGCGTAACGCACTTCTTCGGCTGTATAAGGGAATTTCTCCACATTCCGCACCAGCTTGGGAATATCGCTGTCGCAGATCATCCACATCATGTTGTATTCCAGCGGAATGACCTTTATTTCATCCCACATCACGTAGTTGATGGCGTCCTGATCGGGATAGAGCAGCTCCGTCTCCGAGTTCTGCATAAATTCGACGATTCTCTCCCCCGCTTTTCGCTCCACCCACGCCTTCAGGTCGATCACCAGCACGCCGGAATTGATGTAGACGCTCTCCTCCGGCATCTGAAGCGCGGTCTTGCGGCCGTCTTCATCCGCGTCCGCAACGGCCGCCAGTGTCCTGCCGCCCAAGTCCATCGTGAACAGCCCGCTGACCGGCTTGTCCATCAGCGTGTCACAGTCCAGATAAATAAACCTTCCGATATCATCACGCAGCTTCAGCAGCTCGCCTGCCAGAAGTCTGCCGTAAATGGTCGGATGCCACGGAGAATCGATTCCGCTGGCGGTTTTTTCCAGAAGTCCGGTGATATCGTGGAAAATGATTTCCGCGTTGCTGAAGCGCGCGGACTGTCTGGTCAGTCGTTCCTTGCTCTTCTCCGACAGTCCGCAGTCAAAAACAAACAGCCTGACCCTTCCGACAGCGGGACACATATTGTGCAGAATGGAATAGCTGCATATTCCCAGATTTTT
>CADCON010000040.1 GCA_902803035.1 uncultured Ruminococcus sp. | reverse complement strand
AAGGCAGTCGTGTGATGCTGTTTATTATTCATTGTGAAAGGAAGTATGAATTATGTTCTGTAAATCCTGCGGAAGTGAACTGCCGACCGGCGCATCCGTATGCGAAAAGTGCGGCAAGAAGGTTCAGACGATGGTAGTCGCGGAAGAGGAAAAGACGACGTCTGTGGCGACGGCAGCTCCGAAAGAGGAACCGGCTGCCGCTCCGGAAAAAAAGAAAAAGAAGCCGGACGGACTGATTCTTCCCGCCATCATGCTGATTATTTCCGGCGGAGGACTCTTTTATCTCTATGCCGGCAACACGTTCAACAGCATCATGTCGTGGTTTACCTCAACGGGAGAGGAAAAGCACCTCAGGGAAGAAATCATTGTCAATCCCGATCCCATCGAGTACGCAATGAACATCGCCATTATTGTCGGTGCGGCGCTTCTTGCCGTGCTTGGTCTTGCCGGACTGATTGTGCTGTTCAAGCGTCTGGGCCGCAAGTTTTTAGCGAAGAAGGATTAATCCTGTTTCGTCCGATCATAAGGAAGGTAAGGTGAACATTTAATGTATTGTTCTTACTGCGGCGCACAGAATGCGGATGATGACGCTTTCTGCGGCAACTGCGGGCAGAAGCTGTCGGGTGACTCATCAGACGCCCAGACAGATGATGATCTTGTCCTGGACAGCCGCGCGGAATTTGCCATGCTCCGTCCTCCGGAGGCGGAAATGCGCCCTCTGACCAAGATTGCTTACGATATTCACGACGCGGAGCAGTCCAAGACCATCAGCGCCGTGCTGAGCGTGGTATTTGTCGGACTTTGTATCGGCATGATTGCCAACCTGCTGGAGATATTTGACAAAATGAATAAGCTTACCTATACGCTCAAAAGTACCAGCGGCACTAAGGTTTCCGAGTGGTACGGTGAGCTGGGCGGCACCAACACCATGGATCTGGTGTGGCTTTGTGTGCTTTTTGCTTCACTTGTGCTGCTTTTCATCGTAATCGGTAAAATCAAGCTCAGACTGAAGAAGATCAACCGGAAGGAAAAGCGATTCAAGGCAAAGGGCATTTATCTCGATATCTGAAAATCATCAAGTGGCCGCGCGGTTTTCATCCGGAATTCCGCGCGGCTTTTTTATTTTGTGTTTTGCACTTGAAAACCTATAAAATATGTGGTATTATAGTATTAAGACGTCCGGAAATTCACTGGATAAAGGCGCGGAAGCCGGCTTCTTCAGCGATTCTCCGGGAAAGGGGAATAGTGTGACATGAAAATTTCCACCAAGGGCAGATACGCGCTCCGATTGATGCTCGATCTCGCCGAACACGCGGACGATGGCTATATCGCGCTGAAGGATATTGCCAAACGTCAGGGAATCTCGAAAAAATACCTCGAACAGATTATTCCCATGCTCAATACGCCTGATCTGCTGCGTACCAATCGCGGCTTTCAGGGGGGATACCGGCTTGCCCAGCCGCCGGAGAATTACACGGTAGGCATGATTCTCCGACTCACAGAGGGAAGTCTGGCGCCGGTCGCCTGTCTCGCACAACAGACCAATCCCTGCGAAAGGGCTGACGAATGCGCGACGCTCTATATCTGGGAGGGGCTTAACAAGGTCATTAACGATTACCTCGACAACATCACGCTTCAGGATATTCTGGACAAAGAGAGAGAAAGCTACTCCAACAACTACATTATCTGATATTGATGGCAGAAAGGTGTGAGAGGATGGGCATTTTCAAAAAAACGGCTGCGCTGTTGATGGCCGCCGCGGTTACCGTGTCCTGCTGCGCGGGCTGCGGCTCTGACGACGCGCTCTCGAAGATCAAGGAAAACGGAGGGCTTCGCGTGGGATATTGCTCATGTGCCGAGAGCGAGGACGCCCCTTTTATCATTGATGAGAAGGGGGAAGGCTTAACCGGCCAGCCTGCTTCTAAAATTGCTTCGTCGCTGGGCGTGGAAGCGGTCTTTACCCGGCTGAATGCAGCCAGCGCTTACGACAGCCTTATGAAGGGCAACGTCGACTGCCTGTGGAATTGCGTGCCGCCGCGCAAGGAGCTTGTTTCGTCGGTGAGAACCATTGAGACCGGGCTTCATTACCGTCAGGTCATCATGGTGCCGGAGGACAGCAAGATTGAACGGATGGCGGACATCAAGGGCAAGAAGCTCGCCGTAGTGAGCGGATCCGACGCGCAGGCCGAGCTTCACAACGCTTCCGTCATGGAGAGCAGCCTGAAGAAGGTAGTGGTCTGCACCAGTATGCGGCAGGTGCTGCAGGAACTGGAATCGGGCAAGGTGCAGTGCGCCGCGGTTGACGAACCCAACGCGCTTTATGCAGCCGTCCATTACAAGGAAGGCAGCGTGAAATTCAGATTTCTGGAAACGCCGATTGCCGAAAGCAATCTGGTGATCGTCACGCGCGCCGAGGAAGCGGATCTTTGTTCCCAGATGGCCGAAAAGTATGTGTCGATGGCACAGAAAGGCCAGATAGACGCCCTTTGCGAAAAATACGGACTTTCATCTATTT
>CADCON010000039.1 GCA_902803035.1 uncultured Ruminococcus sp. | reverse complement strand
TGGCGGGATCTTTGCCACGTCCAACGTCAAGGACCGGGTCAGGCCAGTCTCATTTAAGTGTTCTGTTCAATGATTGATCAAAAGGAGCGAATTATTATGGAAACAAGACAACTTGCTGTCATCAAAAAGAAGGAAAACTCATTATTCAAAAGCATCAGCGTAACGCAGGTGATCAGGCATGCTTTCCAGATTTTTGGATTCCTTCTCATGCCGGGTTTCTTCCTTCTCGCGCTCGGCTCCTTCAAGGAGCTGTGGCAGGCTGTGCTGAGCGGCAATTTCACGTGGGCGGCAATGGGCGCGCCGCTGGTAACGCTGCTTGCCGTGATACCGATTACCGCCCTCTGGGGCAGGTTCTTCTGCGGTTATCTCTGTGCCTTCGGCGCTATGCAGGAGCTTCTGGCCTTCATCGCCAAAAAGCTGGGAATTCCCCGGCTCAGGATTACCCCCGAAGCCGACCGCGTCATGAGAAACATCAAGTACGGAGTGCTTGCCGTGCTGGCGGTGCTCTGGACATTCAGCATTTCCTATGAATTCATCAGCCCGTGGAGCGTCTTTGGTCAGTATGCCAATTACAAGGGCTGGAGCGATCTTTCCGGCTGGTTCTCGGTCGGCGGTCAGTTTCTCATCGCCATCATGCTCTTCTCGCTTCTGGTGGAGCGCGGCTTCTGCCGCTATTTCTGCCCGCTGGGCGGTGTCTTCAGCCTGATTTCGCACGGAAGGCTCTTCAAGGTCAAGGGCAACGGCAAATGTGCGGGCTGCGGTCATTGTGACGCGGAATGTCCGATGGGCGTGAATGTTTCGGCAGAAGCCGGCGGCGCGATTCCCGGCGGCAGCGTGATATCCCCGGAATGCATCGACTGCTTCCGCTGCATGGAAAAGTGCGGCGCGAAGGCATTGTACACCTCGCCCCGTGAAGCGGTTGCGGGAAGCGCGGCGGCGCTTGCCATTACAGGCGTCTGTCAGATAGGCGCAATCACAGTGGGCTCACCGTTCACCGGTTCTTCCGGAGTGACCGCCGTTTCGCAGGGGCAGTATATCGACGGCACCTACGAAGGTAGCGCGCAGGGCTACCGCGGGGAGATCAAGGTCAGGGTCACGGTTTCCGGCGGCAGAATTACCGCGATCGACGTGGAGAGCAGCAGCGATGACGCGCAGTTCTTTGACCGTGCGAAGAATACGGTTATCAGCGAAATTCTCTCGGGTCAGACCACCGATGTGCAGGCTGTCAGCGGCGCGACCTTCAGCAGCCGCGGCATCATGCAGGCAGTCGCTAATGCGCTTGGCGTCACAGCGTCGCAGGCGGACGGATTGGAAACCCTGCCCAACGAGCATGGCGGAGATCACGGCTTCGGCGGCGAAAATGGCGGCAGAGGACACGAATTTGGCGGCAGCGAAAGAAAAAGGCCCGACGGCGGAAACGGACAGGAAGGCGGACGGGGAAGGAAACACCGCGGTGAAAACGGCGGCGCAAGCTCCGACAAAAACGCGGACAATACACCCGCTCAGAATGCCGCCCAGAATGCCGATCTGGACTTCACCATCCTCAAGAACGGCACCTATAGCGGAACAGGTCAGGGACGCAACGGCAGCATAGAGGTCACCGTCAAGGTCAAAAAAGGCAAGGTCACCTCCATCACGATTGAAAGCTCGCGTGAGGACGCGCACTATATGAACAGCGCAAAAGAAACCGTCATCAATGAGATCATCGAAGCGCAGTCGCTCAACGTGCAGACCGTGAGCGGCGCCACCATGAGCAGCAACGGCATCATTGACGCGGTCGCCAACGCTCTCGGCATTGCGTACACCAATCCCAACAGCACCCACGGCAGCAGAAGGCACTGAATTTCGCGGCCTGATTGCCGGAAGAATCGGTACTGTGCAGCAGAATAAATGACGAAAATTCCTCCGGGAAGAGCGCGTAATAACGCCTTACCGGAGGAATTTCTTTTCAAGTAGTCTGTTTCCGCGTCTGTCAGGAGCGCGTCCGGATCATACATATATTCACGCCCCCCGGAAGGCTCATTCTCTCTCCCGGAAGCAGTATTCGTCCTCGACAAGCGGAATGGTTTTCACCGAGATGCGCTCAATGCAGACGTAACGCCCTCTTTCAATGGCCTGAATGACCGCGTCGATCTGTCCGACAGTGCCCTGAATTTCCATTGAAACCGAGCCGTCCCATTCATTGCGGACCCAGCCTGTCGCGCCGACGGCTTCTGCGGCGTGGACAGCGCGGTAGCGGAAGCCAACGCCCTGCACCATACCGTCAAATACAATAAATTGGCGGATTTTTTCCGTTTTTTCCATGAGGAATCCCTCCTGCCGGAATAGTTTACCACAAAGATGCGCGTTCCGCAAGACCGTCTTTTGATTTATCCATTTGCTTTCCGCGTATTTTTTCCAAAACCCGTTGATTTTTGTCAAAAAGCATTGTATAATGAGAAAGAACAATTTCCAGATAGGAAGGAATGAAGAGAGCAATGCCGCGCGTATATTTTGGATTTGACGCGCAGTCACGACCGGGAGAGCATATATTCTTAAGCTACAGTCGCGGGGACGCGGGAAGAATCAGGGGAATCGCGTCTGAACTGCACGGTATGGGGCTGCCGATCTGGTATGACAACGGACTGATCCCCGGCAACCTGTGGAAAAAGGAGATTCTGCGCGAGGTCAGGCAGAGCCGGATAACGCTATTCTTTTTGACAAAAGACCTCTTCAGGCGCGACAGAACCTTTATGATCGAAGAATACCAATTCGCAAAGGATCATAGTAAACCCCGCGTGTGTATCTGGCTCGACGACATCGGCAATATGGATTGCACTTCGCTGGATGATGAAATGTATCTGTGGTGGTCGGAACTGAGCAAGCTGCAGAGCGTCGAGGTCTTTCATCTGAAAACCGACGCGGAAAAGGCGAAGGAAATCTTTGACGGCATCTGCAGGAGAGACAACGGATTCAGGAAATATGCCGTTTCCGCCCCAAAATCGCAGCCGCAGCCGGCTTCCGCGCGGGAAACGAAGCCGAAGCAGGCACAACCTGCTCAGCCGCAGTACAGCGCGCCGATGTACGGAATGCCTGCATCGCAGCGTCAGTCCGCGCCGCAACCCGTCACGACGAACAAACCCATCTCAAAGCCCGCATCCGTCAGGCGCACCCCGTTCATCATCACCGTCGCGGTCGTGCTGGTGGTGGCAATCGTGGGGGGAATCTGGGGGGCAAGTGCTTTGTCAGGCAATTCGACAAGCTCAGTAAAATCTCTATCCGAGCTTGATTCGATTTCAAAGGGCGATCATTTTACCTTCGGCAATTACCCACAGGGCGAAAATGGCGAGGAAGAGCCGATAGAGTGGCGCGTGCTGGCGGTGGACGGTGACAAGGCGCTG
>CADCON010000038.1 GCA_902803035.1 uncultured Ruminococcus sp. | reverse complement strand
TGGGAGGGCTTATTATGACAATCGCTCTGGTCATCATGGAGGGCATCATTCTGTCCTTCTGGCTGCTGCTGGTCTGTGTGATCGGCATTGTCAACGGCCCTGCGGGGCTGGCCTGCTTCTATGAAAAGAACGTACAGGAGCGGGTGGTTGAATTGGGGCTGACCACGAAGAAGAAAATCAGCAGAGCAGCGGTCAGAGCCGCTCTTGCGATGTATCTTTTTGATCTGACGGTCGTGCCGGCGGCAGTGTATCTGATCAACGGCGCGCACGGATTCCGGGAGGGATTCATTCAGATGACGGCGGTCTACATGATCGCGGTGCTGTTCGACAGGATCTTCATCGACATTGTCTGGGTCGGCTGCACCAAGGCATGGGACATCCCCGGAACGGAGGATCTCAAGCCCTATATCCCCGTGAAGGTGCAGGTTGGCAAGTGGATCGGCTGTCTGGTCATGTTTCCCCTGATTGCGGCTGCCATCGCGGGGGGACTGAGCTGTTTCGGCCTCTGAAAGCAGGCCATACGGAAAATAATGGAATTAATCGAGGTGAATTCCGATGAGAATCATATTTATGGGTACGCCCGAATTCGCCGCGCCGGCCATCGACGCGCTGCTTGCGGCGGGGCATGAGATCGCGGCGGTCTTCTCCCAGCCCGACAAGCCCAAGGGCAGAGGGTACAGCATGACCCCGCCGCCCGTCAAGGTGAAGGCACTCGAATACGGTATTCCCGTCTACCAGCCCAAAAGTATGCGCGACGGCGAGGCACTGAAAATATTCAATGAAATCAAGCCCGACGTAGGCGTGGTCATCGCCTATGGAAAAATTCTTCCGCAGGAGATTCTCGACGCGCCGGCATACGGCTGCATCAATGTCCACGCCTCCCTGCTGCCGAAGTACAGGGGCGCGGCGCCGATTCAGTGGAGCGTCATCGACGGCGAGCCGAAGACCGGCGTCACCACCATGCAGATGGACGCGGGGCTTGACACGGGCGATATGCTTCTTGTCAGCGAAACCGATATCGCGCCCGACGAAACCGCCGGCGAGCTGCACGACAGGCTTTCCGCGATGGGCGCGGCGCTGATCGTGAAAACCCTCGACGCATTGGCGAAGGGCGGGCTCAAGCCGCAGAAGCAGGACGATTCGCGGAGCTGCTACGCGAAAATGCTCACCAAGGAGCTTTGCGCGGTCGATTGGAGCCGGAGCGCGCGGGAGATTCACAACCAGATCCGCGGGCTTTCCCCGTGGCCGGTGGCGACGGCGGCACTGGAGGGCAAAAAGCTGAAGCTCCACCGCAGCGCGGTTTCCCCCTTGGACTGCCCCGAAGCCGCTCCCGGTGAAATCATCTCCCTCGACCCGCTCACCGTCCAATGCGGCAGCGGCGCGGTCGAACTGCTGGAAATACAGGCGGAGGGCAAGAAGCGTATGCTGTCCTCCGATTATCTCAGAGGACACAGGATAGAAAAGGGCATGGTTCTGCAATGAGCCTGCGGAAATTCATCATTATGTACTTCATTGAAAGGCAGGTCAACACATCATGTATGAAACATTGGCATTAGTGGCGGGCGGAATGTACCAATCCGGCGCTTACAGCGACACAAACAATGCGATCGGCGGTCTGGGTCTGGGAGGACTCTATATCGACAAGTGGTATATCCTGCTGGTCATACCGGCGATGATCATCGCCCTGATCGCGCAGGCAAGAGTCAAATCCGCGTATAAGAAGTATTCGCAGATCCCCAATTCCAGGGGCATGACCGGCGCGCAGGCGGCCAGAATGATTCTGGACGACCACGGCTTGACCACGATTCCCATCAATATCACGCAAGGCACGCTCTCCGACCATTTCGATCCGAGGAACAACACAGTCAACCTGTCTCCGGAGGTCTACAGCGGCACGTCCGTCGCCTCCATCGGCATTGCCGCCCATGAGGTCGGACACGCCATCCAGCACGCGGAGCATTATTTCCCGAACAAGGTGCGTTCCGCCGTCATTCCGATCACCAATTTCGGCTCCAATATCTCCATGATTCTTATTCTGATCGGTCTGTTTGTCACCGCCTTCAACTGGCTGGCATGGGTCGGCGTGGCGCTTTACTCCACCGTGGCCATCTTCCAGCTTGTCACGCTGCCGGTGGAATTCAACGCCAGCAACCGCGCGATGAAGCACATCCGGAATCTCGGTATTGCCAACGAAACCGACGCCAAGGGCGTCAAGAAGGTGCTTTCCGCAGCAGCGATGACCTATGTGGCGGCACTCATCACCTCGCTTGCCAGCTTCCTGAGAATAGTCCTCATTGTCAGCGGCAGCGGACGGAGAAGAAGATAATTCTATGCCGGAACAGAAAAATCATTCGCAAAGCAAGCCTAACCCCCGCATGACCGCCTTCCGCGTGCTCATGCGGGTGGAGGGCGAGGACGGTTATTCCAACATCGCTCTCAGCGAAACGCTCGCGGCCGCGAAGCCGGAGCCGCGTGACAGGGCGTTCATCACGCGCCTTGTCTACGGCGTGCTGGAAAAGACCGAAACCCTCGACCATGTCATAAGCAGCTATACCGGAAATGGCAGGGCGCGCGTCGAACCGGAGGTGCGCTGCCTTCTCCGCATGGCTGTTTATCAGATGGTCTTTATGAATACGCCCGATTCCGCGGCGGTCAACGAAACCGTCAATCTCGCCAAGAAGCTCCGGCTCTTCCGCGCGACCGGCTTCCTCAACGGCATTCTGCGCAGCTTTATCCGGGACGGCAAGCATATTCCGCTGCCCGACCCCGACAGGCAGCGGGAAAAATACCTCAGCATCCGCTATTCCTGCCCGCTCTGGCTGGTGAAGCTCTGGCAGAAGAGCTACGGCGGCGACATTGCCGAAAAGATACTGGCAGGGCTGGAAGGGCGGCCGCCCGTTTATTTAAGGGTGAATTCCACGCGGATTTCCGACGGCGCATATCTGAAAAGGCTGGAGCAGGCCGGCGTGAAGGCGGCTGCCTTTGCCGTGCTGTCCGGCTGCCTTGCCGTGGAGGAAACGGGCGATATCGCCGCCCTGCCGGGCTTTGCCGAAGGGCTGTTCCATGTGCAGGACGCTTCCTCGCAGCTCTGCTGCGCGATGGCGGCTCCCGAAGCCGGCAGCGTGGTGTACGACGTCTGCGCGGCTCCCGGCGGCAAGAGCTTTACGCTGGCCGAACGGATGGGGGACAGCGGGCGCGTGATGGCCTGCGACCTTCACCCGCACCGGGTGGAGCTGATCGCGGAGGGCGCGAAGCGGCTGGGTCTGCGCTGCATTGAACCCACCGTCCGCGACGCGCTGGGTGAGTGCCTGCCGGAATGCGCCGACCTCGTTCTCTGCGACGTTCCCTGCTCCGGACTGGGCATTATCCGCCGCAAGCCCGACATCAAGCGCAAGGCGCGGGAGGAGCTGTCCGGGCTACCCGATGTGCAGTACCGCATTCTGGAGAATTCCTCGCGGCTGGTCAGAAAAGGCGGGCGGCTGGTCTATTCCACCTGCACGCTTCATCCCGCCGAGAATCTCGCCGTCATCGCGCGGTTCCTCGAAAGCCACGACGCCTTTGAGCCTTGCCCGCTTCCGCTGCCGGAGGGGCTGGAACGGGCGATCGACGAGCCGGATTACGCGCTGACCCTCTTCCCGCATATGCTCAATACCGACGGCTTCTTCATTTCCGCCGTCAGAAGAAAGGACGGAACCTGATTTGCCGCAGGACAAAGCCGACATCAAAAGCATGACCAAGGCCGAGCTGACCGCGAGCTTTGCCGGACTGGGACTCCCGAAATTCCGGGCGGATCAGGTCTACGGCTGGCTTCACGCGAAGGGCGCGCGTTCCTTCGACGAGATGACCAATATCTCCAAGCAGCTGCGCGCGGCTCTGTTACAAAATTATTACATATACAATGTAACCATTGAAAAAAAGCTGGTTTCAGCGTATGATGGAACCATCAAATACCTTTTCCGGCTGGATGACGGCGAATACATTGAAAGCGTCGTCATGCGCTATCATCACGGCTACACGATCTGCATTTCCACACAGGCGGGCTGCCGCATGGGCTGCCGCTTCTGTGCCACCGGCATGGGCGGACTCGCCCGCAACCTGCGCCCCGCGGAAATGCTCTCCCAGATCACGACCGCCCAGCGGGACAACGGCATTCGCATTTCCAATATCGTGCTGATGGGCATGGGCGAGCCGCTGGACAATTTCGACAACGTCATGCGCTTTCTGGAGCTGGTGTCAGATACGGAGGGCGTGGGAATCGGAATGCGGCATATTTCGCTCTCCACCTGCGGACTGGTGGACAAAATTGAAAGGCTCATCCCCATGAAGCCGCAGTTCACGCTGTCGGTTTCGCTCCACGCGCCGAATGACGCGCTCCGGAGCGAGATGATGCCGGTCAACCGCAAATGGAATGTGGAGCAGCTTCTCGCCGCCTGCCGGAAATACGCGGAGGCAACCCACCGCCGCATTTCCTTTGAATATTCGCTCATCAAGGACAAGAACGACACCGACGAATGCGCCCGCGAGCTGGCGGGCAAATTAAAAGGAATGCTCTGCCACGTCAATCTCATTCCGGTGAACACCGTGAAGGGGAACAGCTACGAGCGTTCATCGCCCGGACAGATACAGAAATTCATCAATATACTCGAATCAAGGGGAATCACAGCGACCGTGCGCAGGACGCTCGGCGCGGACATCAACGCGTCGTGCGGACAGCTCCGGCGCAAGAAGAAGGAGGAATCCGATGGAAATTTACAGCAGGACTGACAAAGGCATGGTGCGCCACTCCAATCAGGACGCGGAACGGCACGGCTTCTTTGAGGACGGCAGCGCGTGGGCAGTGGTGTGCGACGGTATGGGCGGCGCGAACGGCGGCAACGTCGCCAGCAGCACCGCCGTCGGAGAAATAGCCGTCCGCCTGACCGCGAATTATTCCGCCGGAATGAGCGCGAACGAAATGCGCGACATGATAGGCAGGGCGATAGAAGCGGCCAATATCAAGGTGTATATCGAAGCGCAGGAGGACATTTCACTCCGCGGAATGGGCACAACGGTCGTCGTCGTGATCTTGCGGGGCGACACGGCGTATATTGCCCACGCGGGCGACAGCAGGGTGTATCTCTATGCCAAGGGCGATCTCAGGCAGAAGACCGTGGATCATTCGGTGGTGCAGGTCATGGTGGACCGCGGCGAGCTGACCGAGCAGGAAGCGCGCTATCATCCCAGAAGGAATCTGATCACGCGGGCACTGGGCGTTAAGCCCCGGCTGGAGATCGACCATTGCGAATGCCAGGTGGAAAAGGGCGATATACTGCTGCTTTGCACCGACGGGCTGTCCAATTATCTGGAGGACAAAGACATATTCAGAATTCTCTACCAATACAAGAAGGAAGACGCGGTCAACAGGCTCATCGATACCGCGAATGCCCACGGGGGTGGCGACAACGTGACGGCGGTCACGATATGCTGCTGAATGACACGAGCCAGGCATATTCAATATAATACTATCCCACATTCACGCCCGGCCGCGCAAACGGCGGGCAGATAAGGAGTGTTTCATTTATATGGATAAATTCATCGGCAAGGTTCTGGACGGGAGATATGAAATTCTGGAGGAGGTAGGCAACGGCGGCATGGCCGTGGTCTATAAGGCAAAGGATTTTGACACCGGCGCGATCGTGGCGGTCAAGATTCTGCGTGAGGAATACCTTGACAATGAGGAATTCTGCCGCAGATTCCGCAATGAATCCCGCGCCATCGCCCTTCTCAATCACCCCAATATCGTCAAGATATTCGACGTATGCAACAGCCCGTCGCTGCAGTACATCGTCATGGAGTACATCGACGGCATCTCCCTCAAGGATTATATCGAACAGCAGCGCGTGGTCAAGGTCAAGGAAGCGGTGCATTTCACCACACAGATTCTGCGCGCCCTCATGCACGCCCATGCCAAGGGCATTGTTCACCGCGACATCAAGCCGCAGAACATCATGCTGCTGCCCAACGGCCGCATTAAGGTGACGGATTTCGGCATTGCCCGTCTAGCCAACAGCCAGACCAGCACCATCACCGACAAAGCCATCGGCTCGGTGCATTACATTGCCCCCGAGCAGGCGAGGGGATCGGCGACCGACGCGCGCGCGGATCTTTATTCTGTAGGCGTCATGCTGTATGAAATGCTGACCGGCAAGCTGCCATTCGACGCGAGCAGCGCGGTATCGGTGGCGGTCATGCAGCTGCAGGCGGATCCCAAGATGCCCCGCCAGATCAATCCCAACATTCCCGTGGGGCTGGAGGAAATCACCATTCAGGCCATGCAGAAGGATCCCAACGCGCGTTACCAGAGCGCGGCGGAGATGCTGCAGGACATCGAAACCTTCAAGGAAAATCCCGGCGTCAAATTCAATTACAAATATATCGTGGAGGACAGCGCGCGCTATCGCAAGTCCGCTGACGCCGCCAGGAAATCCGGTTCCTCAGATGACGATTACAAGAGCCCGGTCATTCCGGTGCTCACCGGCATAGCCACGGCATTCGTGCTGGTGGCGGTGGTCTTTGTGATCATTTTCATTGACGCCAGCGGCATTTTCAAGAAGAACACCGGCGAGCCGGTCGAGCTGCCTGATTTTGTGGGGCGGTCTTATAATGAGATTCTTGAGAGCAGAAAGTACGACTTTGAATTCTATAAAGAAGAGAAATTCAGCAGCGAATACGGTGAAGGGATCGTCATGGAGCAGAATCCCAAGCCCAAGAAGATGGTCTATCCCGACTCCCGTGTCAAGCTGGTGGTCAGCAAGGGGCCGGAACGCCTGATTGTTCCGGAATACCAGAACATGACCTACACGCAGTACACCCAGCTTCTCACCCAGCTCGGACTGACCTATGTCCCCATGCCGATTTATGACGATTCCACCCCTGTGGACATCGTCTGCAATACCAATCCTCAGCCCAGACAGGAAGTGCAGCTCGGCGAAGTGATCGAGGTCTACTACAGCCTCGGTCCAAAGACGGAAGATATGGTGATGAGAAATTTTGTCAATATGCCACTGGTGTCAGCCAAAAGCGAGCTGGATTCCCTTGGAATTACCATCGCCGAGGCGACGCCGGTGGACAGCAATAAGCCGGAAGGCACCATCATCTCTCAGGAACCGCCCTACGGAACCAAGCTGACCAAGGATACCGTTGTCAAGTTCGCCGTAAGCAACGGCAAGGCACCCGAATCCAGCGTCACCCTGAAGATCGGCCTGCCCGAAAGCAGTCAGGATGTCACGCTGGAGGTATTCCTCGAGGGCGTGTCCATCAAGGCGGTCAACGTATCCCTTGCTTCTCAAAGCTCCTATTCCATCACGCTGACCGGCGCGGGAACACAAAAGGTCACCGTCACGCTTAACGGCAAGAAGTACCGCGATTACAGCGTCAACTTCAAGACCGGCAAGTGCAAGGTGGAGAAGGAATATGACTCCAGCTGGCTGTCTGACACATCATCCGAGGAAGCGGAAGGCTGACGGGCGGTATGGCAGTCAATCATTCATCAAAAGACGCCCGCCAGTTGGAGGGCATTATCACCAAGGGCATCGGCGGCTTCTATTACGTCGAAGCCGGCGGCGTGATGTACGAATGCCGCGCGAGAGGCGCGCTTCGCGGAGGCGGAGCCAATCGCGCGAGAATCACCCCGCTGGCGGGCGACAGGTGCGTTATTTCCGTCCATCCGGACGGGCTTGCCAGCGTGGATCGGATTCTGGAGCGGCGCAATTATCTGCTGCGCCCTCCGCTTGCCAATCTTGACGTGCTTTTCATCGTGGTGTCGCTCCGCGATCCGCAGCCCAACGCCCTGATCGTTGACCGCTTCATCTCCCTTGCGGAATATAAAAGCATCGAGCCGGTCATTGTCATTACCAAGCTCGACCTCGCCGGGGAAAACGGCTTCGGGGAGATTTACGACAAAGCGGGATTCACCGTGATCCGGGCGGATTATGAGGATGAAAGCAGGGCGTTCCTCGATGAAATACGCGGCATGATGAAGGATAGAATTTCCGCCTTCGCGGGCAATACGGGCGCGGGAAAGTCCACGCTCCTGAACGCGCTCTGTCCCGGTCTTGACCGCGAAACGGGCGAAACCAGCAAAAAGCTCGGCCGCGGAAGGCACACCACCCGCGAGACCGAGCTTTTCACGCTTGATTTCGGGGGAAGAATTGCCGATACGCCCGGCTTTTCGTCCTTCGACGGGGAATTTGCTGAATTCGTCTACAAGGACGAGCTGGCGGACACCTTCCGGGAATTTGCCGACTACATTCCCCGCTGCCGCTTTACCGGCTGTTCCCACACCTGCGAGAAGGGTTGCGAGGTGATTGCCGCCGTGGAAAGGGGAGAGATATCCCGTTCCCGCCACGACAGCTACGTCGCCCTTTACAACGAGGTCAAGGACATCAGGGAATGGGAAAAAGGCGCGCCGCGTCCGCGTCGCTGAGCCAATCGTAATTTAGCGCAAATGCGCCCGAATACACAATTAAAGGACTAATGGCGATGAAATGCATTATCATTTCGGCGGGGAAGATCCGGAATTATGAGCGAATGAAAGCATACATATCCCCCGGCGATTATATCATAGCCGCCGACGGGGGGCTGCGTTACGCGGAACGGCTGGGCGTGAAGCCCGACTGCATTCTGGGGGATTTCGATTCGCTGGGGTACGTGCCGGACGCCGCCGAGGTCTACCCCTCACGGAAGGACGACACTGACACCATGCTCGCCGTCAGGCACGGGCTGGACAGGGGACTGACGGAATTCGTCATTCTCGGAGGGCTGGGCGGCAGGCTCGATCACACAGTCGCCAATTTCTCCGCGCTGGAATATCTCAGAAGCCACGGCGCGAAGGGATGGCTGGCCGACGAGAATACCGTCGTGCGGATATGCGGAGCGGGGGATGAGAGCAAGCCCGTCATGCGGGACAGCGCGTATTTCTCCGTGTTCCCTTTTGGTTGCGAATACGCCGTGATCAGCCTGAGCGGGGTGGAATACCCGACAGAGCGGCAGCGGTTCGACTGCGCCTTCCCTCTTGGAGTGAGCAATCATGTGACCGATTATGAAAAATTCCATATGATCATCCACGAGGGGAAAGCCCTTGTGATCGAGTGGAAGGAGGACTGACAGGACGTGGAGAATCAATTCAATCTTCAGCGGTTCAAGGACGCGCAGCAGAGGGATTACCAGACCGCGCTGGCGGAAATCCGGAACGGGCGCAAGCAAAGTCATTGGATGTGGTATATCTTCCCTCAGATGGCCGGACTCGGACACAGCACCATGTCAGCTTATTATGGCATTCGCGGTCTGGAGGAAGCAAGGGCATATCTGGATGACCCGGTTCTCGGCGGGCATCTCAAAGAAATCTGTCAGGCGCTGCTTCAGATTGACGGCAGCAGCGCGGGCGAAATATTCGGCTGGCCGGACGATATCAAGCTCCGGTCAAGTATGACGCTTTTCGCAGTCGCGGCGGGCGGGGAATCCGTGTTCCGGAAGGTGCTGGACAGGTATTTTGACGGAAAACGTGACCCGAAGACATTGAAACTGCTGGGAATATGAATGCCTTTGCAGACGGCAAACAATAAAAGAGGTGAATGACGATGGGAGCGGATTTTGCCGACGTGCACTGCCCTTCCTGCGGCGCGCCCGCGAAATATAATATTGTGGAGCATGAATACTGCTGCGGCTTCTGCGGCGGCAGAGTGGGCATAAAGGACGCTATCGCCCAGAAGCAGGGCTTCAGAAGCCTTCATCAGCGGAAAATACAGGAGAGCGCGGGAAAATTCCGGCTTTCCCGCGGCACCTGCACCGGCTGCGGCGCGGAGATTCTCTTCCCGGAGGGGGAAGCCATGTCCAATTGCGCCTTCTGCGGGCGGACGCTGGTGCGGAAGGAATATATTACCTCCGAAGAGCTGCCAGAGCTGATCGTTCCCTTCCGCATCACGGAGGAGGAAGCCCGGAGCTGTCTGGAGGAATGGTGCGGCAAAAACGCCTCCAAAGCCGAAGCGCGGCACATCCGGGAGCATATCGGCGAGCTGAAGGGCTTTTACCTGCCCTATGAGCTGGTGCGGGGACCTGTGGGCTGCAAGGTCGCGCGCATGGACGGCGGCAAGCCCTACACCTGCAGCGGCTATGTGGACAACGTATTCGTGAGCTGCTCAAAGCAGCTGGACAATATGCTGCTCGACGGCATGGAGCCGTTTGAACTCAGCGAGCTGGAGGCGTTTGACTTCGCCTACACCGCCGGACAGCGGATCAAGGTCGCCGACGTGGACGAAAAAGAGCTTCTGCGCCGCGTCAACACGGAGGTGGCCGCCGATTACGCGCCGACCGTCCGCAAGACGCTAGAAAGCAAGGCGGTGGACGTCGACGCCGATTGCCAGGACGCGCTGAGAATGCCGGTGCTGCTGCCGGTCTATTACATCTGCGCGGGAGAAAACATGGCGGCGGTCAACGGACAGACCGGCAGGGTCAGCGTCCGCGCCGAGAAGGAATCGCATTACTATTTCATTCCGTGGTGGGCGAAGGCGATCCTTTCCACCCTTCTGATTTCGGGTCTGTCCTTCGGCGCATTCCGACTCTTCGGAATGACGTCGGGCGAGAGCCTTTACCTGACCGGTCTGCTGGCACTGGTGTGGGTCATCATTGTGTTCTGCGTCTACAGCGACACGGTGCACAACGCCTTCCGGGTGGATTCGGGGCGCCGCATTTTCCAGTCCTCCGGCCATCCTCTGAGAAGAATGGCGAATGGGCTGGTTCGTGACAGCCATGCGATACAGAAGCAGGTGACGCCGCCGGTTTTCTTTGAGAAGATCGAGGGAACGGTCAGACCGGTGATCCTGAAATTCACGTCGCTGCCGAGACTCATTCACACTGTGGGACTGTCGCTTGTGGTGCTGTTTCTGCCGGTGATCCTCGCGCTGCTCATCAACGGATTCAATTTCCGGCAGCTCGAATTAGGCGGTTCGGCGGTCTGGTTTTGCATCGCGGTGCCGTTGGTGCCGATCTACCTTCTCAAATTTGCCCGCGTGGAGCTTTACGAACACCCCTGGATCTACCTTCTGAATCCCGATGGATCAAAGAAGAAATACCGCAAAAAAACCGGCTTCAAGATTGACAGTGATACGCTGCTGGGCGTTCTGGGCGTGACCTTTATCCCGCCGGGCTGTCTTGCCGTGTGGTTTGGGATTATTTCCTTCATCGTAATGGTGTATCTCACAGCGTTTGGATTTGATTGATTTTTAATCTCAGGAAAAGGGGGATCTCAATGCGGTTAGGCTTTTCTTATGTCGGATTGATTTACCTTGTCATGCTGTTCGTGCCGAATATCCTCTGGACAAAGCGTCAGCCGAAGGATTATGATAATTTCGTCGGCAACGAAAGCAAGCTGCTTCTCGGCTTTGAACGGGTCGGGGAGGTGCTGGTAAGCGGAATTGCGCTGGTCTTTGCCGACTTCAATCTTCGGAGCCTGAATGGGTGGAGCCTGTGGCTCGGCGTTTCCTTTGCCCTGATGGTGCTGTATGAAATCTTCTGGGCGCGTTACTTCCGCAGCGGGAAGGAAATGAGCGATTTCTACAGTTCCATACTGAAGATACCGGTGGCAGGCGCGACGCTGCCGGTGGTGGCGTTCTTCCTGCTGGGAATCTACGGGCAGAACGCGCCCATGATGCTTTCCTCCGTGATGCTCGGCATAGGGCACATCGGCATTCATCTCGCGCACAGGAATGAAGTGTGCGGTCAGCCGAAGAAAAAACGCATGATACGCAGAATCCTCAGAATGGCCGGCGCCGCGCTGCTTTTTGCCGTTTTCGGCGTGATTTTCGCGGTCGTCGCCCTCCGGAATGTGAATTATGTCAGGCATTATCCCAACCTGATACACGGTGTGGACGAGGAGCTGTATCTTCCCCTGAACGGACAGGAGCAGTATGTGCTGATGACGGGCAGGGATATTGCCAATCCCGTGATTCTCTATCTGCACGGGGGGCCTTCTTCGCCCGACTCGACCGCCACCTATGCCTTTGCCGACAAGCTGACCGACCGCTACACCTTTGTCTGCTGGGATCAGAGAGGCTGCGGAAGAACCTATTTCCATAATCTTTCCAAGGACCCGCGGAATGCCACCGCCACTTTTGAACAGGCACTTGCCGACGTGGATTCGTTGGTGGATTACCTGCGGGAGCGTTTCGGACAGGAGAAGATCATCATCATGGGGCATTCCTATGGCACGATTCTGGGGAGTCGGTATGTGCTGGCTCATCCGGAGAAGGTGTCGGCCTACATCTCCGTCGCGCAGGTGGTGTCGCTGCAAAAGAGCGATTTCCGCAGCTATCAGGACGCGCTGGACAGGGCGAAGGCGGCGGGGGACGACACCTCCGCGATGGAAGCCGCTTTTCGGAGGGTGCAGAACGAGCCGACATTGGTCAATCTGATGAAGCTGCGGAGCGAAGTGGCACCCTACCATCCGGCGGCGGTCGCTGACCATACCGTATGGGACGCGCTCGCTTCTCCCTACTACGGAATGGACGATTTCCGTTGGTTTCTCGTCCAGTTGGGCGATTTGGGAGACTATTTCGCCCTGAACAAGCCGCTCTTCGATTACACGCAGGCATTCGACGCGGAGCAGGGTAGTATGGAGTATAAGGTTCCGGTGTATTTTATCTCCGGCTCGGACGACTGGATCTGTCCGGTGGATTCGGTGAAGGATTACTATGAAGCCGTTTCCGCGCCGGCGAAGGAATTCACGCTCATCGAGGGCTGCGGGCATATGGTGCAGTACTGTCTGCCGGAGGAATTTGCAAGGGCGGTGCAGTAATGGGAAAAAGCAGGCATTCCATCGAAACCGAGCGGCTTCTCCTGCTTCCCTACACGCAGGAGAATCTCGCGCTGTTCAATTCCGATCTGCGGGCATTTGAAAAAGCCTATAACGTCGTCTATCACGGGGAAGAGCTTGACCACCTGCTGAAGGGGTTTTTAATGAAGCTGGAGAAGGAGATTGCCGCCGATCCCGAACACTATCTCTTCTTTACCGAATTTTTATTGATTCTCAAAGAAAACCGCCATGTGATCGGATCGATTGATTACAAATACATTCCCCGCGACGGCGCGACGGAGGTGGGGTACGGAATGAATCCGGATTACGAGGGACACGGTTACATGACCGAAGCCCTGACCGCCTTTCTGGAATTCGGCAGGCGTCTGGGCATCAAAAGAGTATATGCCGACACACGCCCCGGCAATATAAAATCCCAGAATGTCCTGAAGCGGTGCGGCTTTCGGTTCCTGTGGGAGGATACGAACCTCTGGTGGGAGAAAGAACTGTAATTTCCGCACCAAATATTCTCCGCGGCATATGATGATAATGCGGGACGGCAGAGAGCCGGCAACGCTCATCACATCACAATATGCGGAGGTAATACTTATGAAAATCGTCGTCGTCAGAAGCCCCAAGGCACTCGCCCCTATTCTCAGGCTTGTCTTTAAAATCAAGAAGGAAGCGTAAGGATTCCGGCTTGAAGATCAGAAAACGCTCCGGCAGGATTTATCGGATAACCTGCCGGAGCGTATTTTTTCTTCTGAAATCCTTCGCGCTAATAGGAAAGAATCTCGTAGCCGTCGTCGGTGACCGCCACCTGGATTTCCCATTGGGCGGAGGGCTTGCCGTCCTCGGTGTAGATGGTCCAGCCGTCGTTCTCGTCCTGATACACCCCGCAGCCGCCCATGTTGATCATCGGCTCGATGGTGAATACCAGCCCCGGCACCATTACCATTTCGGTGCCGGGATGGGACACATAGCTGACCCACGGATCCTCGTGGAATGCCAGTCCGATGCCGTGACCGCCGATTTCCCGCACGACGCTGTAGCCGTTTTTCATAACGAATTGATTGATGGCGTCGCCCATGTCGCCGAGATATCCCCACGGCTTCACCTTTTCCAGACCGACGTCAAGGCTCTGCCTTGCCACCTCGACCAGCCGCTTCTTTTCGGGGGAAACCTCTCCGATGCAGAACATTCTGGAAGAATCGGAGAAATAGCCGCCCAGGATAGTGGAGCAGTCCACATTGACGATGTCGCCCTCCTTCAGCACCCGGTCGGGGGAAGGAATGCCGTGGCACACCACCTCGTCGATGGAGGTGCAGACGCTCTTGGGAAAGCCCTCGTAATTCAGCGGGGCGGGAATGCCGCCGCGCAGCACGGTCTGTTCGTACACCCACCGGTCAATATCCTCGGTGGTCACGCCGGCGCGGATGTGTGCCGCCACATAATCCAGCACGGCGATGTTGATCTTCGCGCTTTCGCGTATGCCGGCGAGCTGCTCCGGCGTTTTCAGCAGCGAACGCGGCGGCACCTCGGCCCCCGCCAGCTCCAGTTCATGCCTTCTGTGGTCGGCCTCCATGTGGCACTTCTTGTATTTTTTGCCGCTGCCGCACCAGCATTCATCGTTTCTTCCCGGCAATCTGATGTCCGTCAATTCAGTCACTCCTCCAGCGTATTTCCGGAGATACGCTGATGAAAGGCTTTGCTGTCGATTCCGCCGCGCGAAAAAAAGTCATTGAGCGTGACGTGAATCGACTTAATCAGCGTTCCCCTGGTTAGCAAATGCTATTCTATCACATTGCGGATAAAAAATAAAGGGTCGGGACGCTATTGTTAATTAAATGTTTTAAAAATATTGCAATTTTATCATATTTATGCTATATAATTAAAGAAGCAGAGAAAAAAGTGATAAAATGTACTTACAAAGGCGAGAGCATATGGATGTTTTACCTATGTGATGATGCTGTGTGGCTTTTGCGTAAGCGAGAAACGTAACAATTATGTAACACTTATTTTGCGGGTATGCATTATAATAATTGATAGCGATGTTGGCAGGCGGTTTCCCAAGAACCTGCCGGCTTGCTTTTGTGTATGTTACGGCGCATAGAGTGATATGAGATGTATTGTGAATGAAGGAGTGAATAAGTCAGATTGATTGAATTCCGCAATGTTTATAAAACCTATGACAATGGCACCAAGGCACTGCGTGACCTCAATCTGAGAGTGAACGAGGGCGAATTTGTGTTTATAGTGGGTTCTTCCGGCGCGGGCAAATCTACGCTGCTGAAGATACTCATGCGCGAGGAAACGCCCAACAGCGGAGAAGTGATTGTCAACAACACCCGCCTTTCCACACTCAGACACAGGGATATCCCCTATTACAGACGCACGCTCGGCATGGTGTTTCAGGATTTCCGCCTGATTCCCAAAATGACCGTGTTCGACAACGTGGCGTTTGCCATGCGCGTCACCGGCGCCAGCACCAAGGCCATACGCAAGAAGGTGCCTTACGTCCTGGCCCATGTGGGCTTGAGCGACAAGGCGAAGTGCTACCCGAACGAGCTTTCGGGCGGCGAGCAGCAGCGGGTGGGTCTTGCCCGCGCGCTCATCAATAATCCCGCGCTCATCATAGCGGACGAGCCTACCGGCAACGTCGACCCCAGAATGAGCTTTGAAATTGTGGATATGCTCAACCAGATCAACCGCAACAACGGCACGACCATTCTCATGGTCACCCATGAGCACGCCCTTGTCAGAAAGTTCCGCCGCCGTATCGTCGAGATCCAGAACGGCGAGCTGGTGGCTGACAGCGGACCGGAGGTCGATTATTATGTTTAATAATTTCAAGTATCTGGTCCGGGAAGGCTTCCGTAACGCGTGGGCGAACCGGCTCATGACGCTGGCTTCCGTAGGCGTTCTGGTCTGCTGTCTGGTGCTGATGGGCAGCGCGATTCTGGTGTCGGTCAATATTTCCAACATCATGCATCTCTTCGAGGAGAAGAATGTGGTCATGGTGTTCCTCAACGACACGGTCAGCTCCAGCGACGCTTCTATGACAGTGGAGGACGTCAAGAATCAGATTCTCTCGGTGGACAACATCGACAGTGAGAATATTGAATTCATCCCCAAGGAGAAGGGCTTTTCCACGCTGATGAGCCGCTTTGACGAGAATCTCAAGATCATTGACACGCTCGGCGACACGGCGAACATCCTGCCCGACGCCTTCAGGGTGGGCTTCAAGGACCCGACGCGGTATGAAACCACGGTGGAGCAGCTCAAGAATCTCCCGGTGGTCTACACCGTCAGGGACAACCGCGAATACGCGGAGAAGCTGATGGGCATCAATCAGACCGTCACCGTGGTCGGCACATGGATCGTGGGACTGCTGCTGGTGGTTTCGCTTTTCATCATCACCAATACCATCAAGCTGACCATGTATGTGCGGAAGCTGGAAATTTCCATCATGAAGTCGGTCGGCGCAACCGACTGGTTCATACGTATGCCGTTCCTTGTGGAAGGCATTATCATCGGATTGTCCGCGGGACTCATCTCCTTCGGACTGGTATCGTACATTTATTCCGCGGCGGCGTCGGCCATATCCGACGTGCTTGCCACGGGCGCGCTCCCTTACAGGTCGATGTTCCTGAAGATGCTGGGGGCGTTTCTAGGCAGCGGCATTCTGTCGGGCACGATAGGAAGTCTGGTGTCCATCAGGAAATATCTCAGAAATGACGGAGGGCTGAATGATGAATGATGCGGCGGTAGTCGAGAAGACATCGAAATTATCTTTGGGTAAGGTCATTGTGTGCGTTATACTTCTGCTCAGCGTCATGGCACTGGCGGTAGAGCTTGCGCCGGCGGACACGCAGGTCGGTTTTACCGCGGCGGCGGCGACGCAATCCCAGCTCAAGAAGAAGCAGGCGCAGCTCGAAAGCCAGCAGAAGAACATTGCCGTCAAGCTGCGGAATCTCAAAAAGAGCAAGGCGGCCGCGCAGGATCAGTTGGATCTTGTCAACGAGCTTGTGGAAAATCTTCAGACGCAGATCACCACGGTCAACAATCAGATTGCCGCGGCCAACGCCGAAATCAAGGATATCGAGGAAGAAATCGCTCTGAAGGACAAGGAAATCGAGGACAGCAAGGAAAAATTCAAGGAGCGTATGCGCGCGATTTATATTTCCGGCGATATGACGGGCGGACTGGAGGTCATTCTCTGTTCCGACGGCATACAGGAGTTTATTTCCAACACCGTCTATCTTGAAGCGATGGCCAAATACGACCAGGGGCTGATCGACGAGCTTGTCAACGACAAGGCGGGCTATCAGGAAAAGAAAAGGCAGGTCGAGGAGCACAAGAAGGAAATCGACGCCCGCAAGGCGGAGCTTGCCAGGAAGAAGACCGAGCTGGACGCCCAGCAGAAGGAAGCCGAGGCGCTGATGAAGCAGATCAAGGAGGACGAGGAAGCCTACAAGAAGAAGCAGGCGGAAATCGACCTTCAGATGGCCAAGGCGAGAGCGCAGCTCGACGCGCTGATCAGCCAGAATAACGCCAATTCGCAGAATACCGAGTACTACGGCGGTTCATTCGGATGGCCGACGCCGGGCTACAAGCGCATTACCTCTCCCTACGGCCCCAGAACCTATACCCTCAACGGCCGCAGAATCAGCAGCTATCATAAGGGCATTGACATCGGCGCGCCCTCCGGTGCCAAGATTGTCGCTTCCAACGGCGGCAAGGTGGTCACCAGTGCCTATAACGCCGGCGGCTATGGCAATTATGTCATTCTGGACCACGGCGGCGGAAAGATGACGGTTTACGGCCACATGAGCAAGCGCGGCGTGAGCGTGGGCCAGTCGGTTTCCAAGGGACAGCAGATCGGCAAGGTCGGTTCCACGGGACGTTCCACCGGACCGCATCTCCACTTTGAGATCCGCATCAACGGCACAGCCGTCAATCCGATCAACTACTTATAATGCATAGCGTCTTTTGCCCGCAGGCAGCGTTTCGCCGTTCTGCGGGCATTTTTTTCGGGCGTGTGGCGGAAGCACGGCGGGATCCGCACAAAAAAATTAAAATTTTTATAAAAAAGGTGTTTATTATCTGAACGATATGTGGTATGATTATATGAGCAGAGATCCCTTGGCTTTTTTTTGTGATCAACCGTGAAAGAGGTGCTTTTTTCAGATGAACAAAAAAATCTCCCTTGGAATGGCAGTCTCCATAGCCGCCATCGTTGCCGCCTTCGCCGTGGTGATAACCTACACCGCCGCGATCCGCGTTTTCGACAGCCGTATGAGTTCAGTCACCGAGCGGCAGAATATGTATCAGGTGCTGTCCGAGATCGACATGACGGTCAGGCAGCATTATGCCGGCGACATCTCGGAGAATTATCTTCAGAAAAAAATCTCGCAGGGTTATGTATTGGGGCTTGAGGATCCCTACAGCGGTTATCTTTCGGCGGACGAATACCAGCTCGCGCTGGGCGAGAGCCTGGGATATACATTCGGTCTGGGCATGGACGTTGACCGCTCCACCGAGGGCTACATTCTGGTGAATGTGGTCTACAGCGGCTCTCCTGCCGACAAGGCGGGCATCCGGCCGGGGGATATGATCGTCAATGTCGACGGCACGGACGTGCTGACCGTCGGCTATGAAAAAGCGGTTTCCCTCATGGGCGGCGCGTCGCCGAAGGTTTCGGTGGTGCTCAGCCGCGGCGGGAGGAAATCGGCCTATGAGCTGACCCGTTCCAAGTTTGAGACAAAATCCGTCGCCCACCGCGTGACCGGTGAGAATATCGGTGTGATAAAGATTTACGAATTCAACGCCAAGACCCCCGAACAATTCAACAGCGCGCTCAACAAGCTGCGCAACAAGAATGTGGAGGGGCTGCTGATCGACCTGCGCGACAACGGGGGCGTCAATTTCCAGTACGCCTGCGAGATTCTCGATACGCTGCTGCCGGCGGGCAAGCTCATGAGCGTCACGGACAGGGACGGCAATTCCAACGTCATTTACACCTCTGACACCAAATACATCGATCTGCCGATGGAGGTGCTTATCAATGAAGGCACCGACGGCGCGGCGGAGCTTTTTGCCGCGGTCATGATGAATTACGGCCACGCTGAAAGCGTCGGCTCCAGAACCGCGGGGCATGACACCGTGCAGGAGCTGTTCCAGCTCAGCAACGGCTGCGCGGTCAGGGTCACAACCGGCCGCTGGTCTGACGATCTGGGCGACATCATTTCCGAAGGCAGGGTGATTCCGCAGTTCGAGGTCAGGCTCACGACCTATCAGAAGA
>CADCON010000037.1 GCA_902803035.1 uncultured Ruminococcus sp. | reverse complement strand
TTCCTCGTCCAGCATCAGGCTCCCCCGTACATGGAAGAACGCGCCGGCTTCTATTTCCGTCACAGAGGCGGGAATGCTGATGGAGGTGACGCCGGAACTGCCGAAGGCTTCCTTTTCGATGCGGACTGTGCCGTCCGCGACCGAGAACCATGAAAGCTCCGAACAGCCGGAAACCAGTCCCTTGGGAATGACCCCGGCACTGACCGTCAGGCTGGAGAGCTTGGCGCAGTTTTCAAAGGCATACGCGCCGAGAGAAGTCAGCGGCTCGCCGAAGTACAGGGATTCGAGCTTTCCACAGCCAGAGAAGGCGCGTTGCCCGATGGAGGTAATGCTGTCCGGCAGACGCAGACGGGAGAGAGAATGACATCCGTAGAAAATACGGTCGGGCAGCGCGGTCACTTTGTCGCCGTTAAAGCGGACGCTGGAAAGGGCGTCGCAGTAGGCAAACGCGAATTCGCCCACATCTGTCAGCGCTTCGGACAGCTCCACCTGCACCAGAGAATCGCAGCAGAGGAACGCGCCGTTGCCGATGGTCTTCACGCCGTCCTGCATATCGACCAGCGTCAGGCTCCCGCAGCCGGAGAACGCGCCGTCGCCGATGGAACGCAGGGATTCGGGGAGGTATATCTTCCTGAGCAGAGAACAGCATTCAAACGCGTAGTTGCCGATATGCGTAACGCCTTCCGGAACGCGGATGGATTTCGCACAGAGCAGACCCGCAAAGGCGCTGTCAGCAATCTCGGAAACCTTCTTTCCGTCGATGGAAGCGGGAATTTTCAGAGCGCTTTCCGAGCCGCTATACCCTGTGACAGCGATGGTTCCGTCCTCTTTCTCACGATAAGTATAGGCCGGTGCGGTTTGTTGATACGCATAGGTCACGGTAGCTTTGATGACATACGCTTCTCCGTCCACCGTGATGTTTTTTTCCGCGGAGAGGCTTCTTTCAGCCGCGTCGGGTTCATCCGCGTCTGCCGCCATTACATTGGCAGGCGCCATGCCGAACGCAAGCGACAGAACCAGCACCAAAGGAATCACGCTTTTTGCGGAAAGACCAACGGCATTCCTGGCATAGTACTGCTGTTTTCTGATGGTAATCAGCGCGGCCGCCGCGACGATCGGCATGATAAACACCATCATCCAGAAATGCGCGAGCGACATTTCACCGGTCTTGGGACTGACCTCCTGTGAATCGTCTTTGTGGTCGGAAGGCTTGCTGGATGGATGGGTGGTGGCTTTGGTTTGCCCGGTCGCGGAGGTTTGCTTTGTCGGAAGCGTCGGATCAGTAGGCTTGACCGGTCCCATCTCATGAGTCGGCTCTGTCGCGGAGGTAGACTGAGTCGCGGAAGTCGGCTCGGTTGCGGAAGTCGGCTCGGTTGCGGAGGTCGGCTCGGTCGTGGGTGTCGTCGAACCGGTCGGCTCTGTTTCGCCGGACTTCATCGCCTTCACGGATCGTTGGCAGGATTCGCCGGGTTCAAGGGTGATATCCGAAATAGGCAGATCGCCTGAAACAAGACGCAATCCTTCGGGCAGTTCCACCGTGACGGACACATCGCTGACAACGTGGTCATTCGTATTTTTTACCGTCACAGTGACGTCTATCTCCTGTCCCGATTCGTAGCTTTCCTGATCGGTTCCGACCGAAAGGGTGATTCCGTCCTGACCGGCGGCGAATGCGGTCATTTGCGGTATGATTGAGATCAAAGCCAACATGACAATCAGAGAACTAAGTACCTTTGCGGAAGTTTTCATGGAATATCCTCCTTCGTGGTTTGGATGACGGGATGTCATTCGTCGATCTTCTTTTTCAATGTCAGAATGTTCTGCCCGTCCTTGTATTCATAGGACACATCGTCCATTGTTTTCTTGGTCAGGAAAATGCCAAGTCCGCCGATTTCCCGTTCTTCCGCAGAAAGCGTGACGTCCGGCTCCTTCCTTTTCAGAGGGTCATACGGCATCCCCTGATCGATGAAAGTCAGCGTCACCGTAACGGGTTCGTCCGATACTTCCACACGCACCACCGCGCGCCCTTTCTCCGGCGCGTAGGCGTAGTTTGCGATGTTCACAAAGATTTCCTCCATCGCAAGCTCCATCTGCATTTTCGCCTTCGCGGGGCAGTTCACTTTTTCAAGGCACTGACTGAGAAAAGACTGAACCTCAGATAAATTCTCATTTTCCGCCATGATGTCCAATTCATATGTTTTCAATGACGGTTCTCCTCCTTTGTACTCCATGCAGAGCATGGTCAGATCGTCGAACTGTTCCGCGTCCTTTACAAAACCATCTACCGCTGTGCGGACATTTTGCAGCACCGATTCGGGGGATGCGCCCGTGTCCTTATTGAGCGCCGCCAGCATACGTTCCGTACCGAACAGCTCGTTTGTGTCATTGGTTGCCTCCGGCACGCCGTCCGTGTAAACAAACAGCTTTGCGTCGGGGAATAACTGCACTGCATATTCCTTGTATTTCATGCCGTCCATGCCGCCGATGACAAATCCGTGCGTATCTTTGAGCAGCTCGAATTGTCCGTCCGGCTTACAGATGACGGGATATTCATGCCCCGCGTTG
>CADCON010000036.1 GCA_902803035.1 uncultured Ruminococcus sp. | reverse complement strand
TCAGAAAATGATTGGATTTTCACAAAATCCGATTCTATTCAGAAAAGCATAATGATAGATTAACACTTTATTCACATATACCCCTTGACAATTGCGTCGGGAAGTGGTAAATTATAAGCATAAATTAGCACTCGGACATCGAGAGTGCTAACTCCGGATCAAGAGTTGCTGATTTATCAACTGAAAAGGACGGTCTGATCAAAATGGAGCCACGGGCAAGGAAACTCAAGATACTGGCTTCGATAATTGAAAGTTACGTTCTCACAGGCGAGCCGATTGCCAGCAAGGCATTGGCGGAAGCCATGCAGCATTCCGTGTCGTCGGCGACCATCCGCAACGACATGGCGGAGCTGGTGGCGAGCGGATATCTGGAGCAGCCCCACACCTCGTCGGGAAGGATCCCTTCGCAGAGAGGTTACCGGCTGTATGTGGATCATCTGATGATGGGCAGTCACGAGCTGCCGCTGGAGCTTCAGGGCGAGATCGACAGCAGGCTGGCGGCGTTCAGCTGCGACCCGAATAAATTCCTCGAGGTGACGGCCTCGCTCATAGCGGAGCAGACGGGGCTGCTGGCGGTGGTGACCACCCCGACGGACCAGCACCCGCGGATCACCAACGCGGAGCTGATGCCGATCGGCGGGCATTCGCTGATGCTGCTGATCATGATTTCGCCGGCGATACTCAGGACGCGCGTCTGCCGGCTGAAGCAGGAGCTGACGCCGGAGCTGACGGAGCGGCTGCGGAGGATTATCCGCGGGCGGCTGGTGGATCTGCCGACCGAGCGGATGAATGACGAATTCGTCACCGAAACGTCGGTGCTGCACGGCAATCTCTGGGAGCTGCTGCATCCTCTCTTTGAAGCGGCGAAGGAATGCGTCGGGGAGTCGGAGGATATGCAGGTCATCATGGAAGGCCAATCCAGTATGCTGGCGCGCGGCGTGTTCGCGGAATGGCAGATTGCGGGCATCATGGATTTCATAGAAAAGCGCGGCGCGATCGAGGATCTTCTCGGCGAGGGCAAGGGATATGCCAACAGCGGCAGAACCTGCATTCTCATCGGCAACGAATCGCATCGTCCGGAGCTTGAGGGAACGGGCATGATTACCGAACGCTATTACGGCGGCGGGCAGACAGCGGGCTGGATAGGGGTGATAGGTCCCACCCGCATGAATTACGCGCGGCTGATCCCGTACATCGATTATTTCGCCGGCGCGGTGGGCAATATGCTCAAGGAAGTGCTGGGCGGCTAGCCTTCCGCGTGCCGGGAAAGCCAATGACAAAGATGAAATGCCACATTTTAAATAGAAAGGGGCTGCTGAATCATGGTTTTTAACAGCAGAAAGAAAGCAGACACGACAGCGGCGGAGGAAGCGAAGAAGGCTTCCGAGCCAGCGAAGGAAGAACCCGTAAAGGAAGAAGCGGCAAAGGAAGAGGCGGCAAAGACGGGATCCGCGCCGGAGAAGGCCGAACCGCAGGCGCAGGAGGACGTTTCCGTTCTTCGCAAGTCGCTGGAAGCGGCGCAGGCGCAGGCCGAGAAGCTGAAGGCGGATTTCGACCAGCTGACGGACATCAAGCTCCGGCTCGCCGCGGAGTACGACAACTTCCGCAAGCGTTCGCAGCGTGAGAAGGACGCGATTTACGCGGATTCCACGGCGGCGGCGGTAGCGGCTCTGCTGCCGGTGATCGACAACATCGGGCGCGCGCTCTCCGCGGAGAACGCCTCGGCGGAGGATATGCGGAAGGGCGTCGAAATGATCGGCGCGCAGGCGGCGCAGGCGTTGGAGAAGCTGGGCGTCACCGCGTTCGGAGAAGCGGGGGAGACATTCGACCCCAATTTACATCACTGTGTCGGAACGACCCAGGCGGAGGGCGTGGAATCCGGCGCCATTGCGCTGGTGCTCCAGAAGGGCTATAAGCTGGGCGACAAAATCATCCGTCCCGCGATGGTTCAGGTAGCCGAGTGATCCGTCAGGCAAATAAGCCGACATAGCTCCGCGTCCCGGCCATTCCGGATGCGCCGCGCGGCGCGGGCTGTTTCATATAGATTTCAATCAACCAATCAATCGACAGCCTTTTCACGAAGGCTATTATCAGGAGGAATTCATTATGTCAAAGACAATAGGTATTGACCTTGGTACAACCAATTCATGCGTAGCGGTTATGGAGGGCGGCGAAGCCGTCGTTATCCCCAACAGTGAAGGCGCGAGAACGACGCCGTCCGTGGTCGGCTTCAGCAAGACCGGCGAGAGAATGGTAGGCACGGTTGCCAAGCGTCAGGCGATCACCAATCCCGACAGGACCGTTTCATCCATCAAGAGAGAGATGGGCACCAGCCACACCGTCACCATTGACGGGAAGAAGTACACCCCGCAGGAGATTTCGGCGATGATTCTTCAGAAGCTGAAGGCGGACGCGGAGGCGTATCTGGGCGAAACGGTGACCGACGCGGTCATCACGGTTCCGGCGTACTTCACCGACTCGCAGCGTCAGGCGACCAAGGACGCCGGCAAGATTGCGGGTCTGAATGTCAAGAGAATCATCAACGAGCCGACAGCGGCGGCTCTTTCGTACGGCATCGACAAGGAATCCGACCAGAAGGTCATGGTCTATGACCTCGGCGGCGGCACCTTCGACGTATCCATCATCGAGATGGGCGAAGGCGTGCAGGAAGTTCTCGCAACCGCCGGCAACAACCGTCTGGGCGGCGACGATTTCGACGCGAGGATCATCAGCTGGATCTGCGACCAATTCCGCAGAAGCGACGGCATCGACCTTTCGCGCGACAAGATGGCCATGCAGCGTCTGAAGGAAGCGGCGGAGAAGGCGAAGATCGAGCTTTCCAGCATGACCACCGCGCAGATCAACCTGCCCTTCATCACCTCGGATTCCGCCGGCCCGAAGCATCTTGACCTCACGCTCACGAGAGCGATGTTCAACGAGATGACAGCGGACCTGGTTGACAAGACCATGGGACCCGTGCGCCAGGCGCTGACTGACAGCGGTCTTTCGGTCGGTCAGATTGACAAGGTGCTGATGGTGGGCGGTTCCTCCAGAATCCCCGCCGTGCAGGAAGCCGTCAAGAAGCTCATCGGCAAGGAGCCCTTCAAGGGCATCAATCCGGACGAATGCGTCGCGCTTGGCGCGGCGATTCAGGCGGGCGTTCTCGGCGGCGACGTCAAGGGTCTGCTGCTGCTGGACGTCACCCCCCTGAGCCTCGGCATCGAGACCATGGGCGGCGTGTTCACCCGTCTGATCGACCGCAACACCACCATCCCCACCAAGAAGAGCCAGATCTTCTCCACCGCCGCCGACGGCCAGACCTCCGTGGAGGTCCACGTGCTGCAGGGCGAGCGCGAGATGGCGGCCTACAACAAGACCCTGGGCAAGTTCCAGCTCACGGGCATCGCTCCCGCCCCCAGAGGCGTGCCGCAGATCGAGGTCTCCTTCGACATCGACGCCAACGGCATCGTGAACGTCACCGCCAAGGACCTGGGCACCGG
>CADCON010000035.1 GCA_902803035.1 uncultured Ruminococcus sp. | reverse complement strand
GAATACTTCTTCTCCAACCCGCGCACCGCTCTCAGCCGCGACGATATCCTCAAGCACGTCTGGGGCGACGCCTTCTACGGTGAGGAAAAAATCGTTGACGTCAATATCCGCCGCCTTCGCATGAAAATCGAGGAAAAGCCCTCTTCCCCCCGCCATATCATCACCGTCTGGGGTCTCGGCTACAAGTGGGAAGCATAGCGCTCGCCGCGTCTGCGGCTCGCTAAGAGAATAGAGAAGAAATAATAGATAATAGTTGTGGAAGGCGCGCCTTGGAATAGATTTCAGCGCGAATGCGATCCGAAACTATTCACTCATTTTCATATAAGGAGGTGCGGGTTTTGACCGAAAACAATGATAACACAGCGGAATCCAGAGAGGGTCTGAAAGAACGACTGGTACGGACCGGCTTCTACGGCAGATGGCAGTCCTTCTTTGCCGGGCTTGGCAGGGGATTGCAGCATCTTACCCTGCCTTACCGGGAAATGATCCGCGGCAAGGGCATTACCCGCCGCTGGCTCTTTACTACCTTCTCGCTTCTCGGCACCATGCTGATCGCTATCTTCATTATCACCGTGTCGCTGATCAACAGCTTCTATTACAACAACATCGAACAGATCCTCGAACAGCGCGCTTCGGTGATGTCGCAGTATTTCGCCCAGACCGCTTTCAATTCCTTCACCGCTATGAATGAAAACGATTACCGGCTGGCGGCTCAGTCCTTTGTCGAGGGATTCGCCGACAAGGACAAGATAGAAATCCAGTTCATCAACGGCAGAGGCTCTACGCTCATTTCCTCCTCCGGATTCGAGCCGCCCGACGGTCAGCCCAAGCCGGATTACTTCGACGCCTGCCGCAACGGCGACCACGGCTCCTGGAACGGTCTCAATGAAAACAGGGAACACGTCTACGCCGTCAGCTATATCCTGGAACTTCCCGGCTACAAGGGCTTCAGGGCCGTGCGTATGATCGTCTCACTCGAACCCACCGACGCCGCCGTCCGCAACAATATTATCCTTACCTCCGTCATTATGCTCCTTGTGCTGCTCTTTATCTCGCTGTCCAGCTCCTACTTCATCCGCTCTATCGTCAATCCGGTCAAGTCCATCACCAATCTGGCAGGGCATATCGCCGCCGGCGACTTCTCCATCCGCCTCGACAAGCAGCATGCCGATGAAATCGGCGATCTCGTGGACTCTATCAACGCCATGGCTTCCGAACTCGCTCTCAGCGAAAACGCCAAGAACGACTTCATTTCCTCCGTCTCCCACGAGCTTCGCACCCCGCTCACCGCGATCAAGGGCTGGTCCGAAACCGTCCTGATGTGCGGCACCGAGGATGAAGCCATGATCAAGCGCGGCATGGGCATTATTATCAAGGAAACCGAGCGTCTGAGCGGTCTGGTCGAGCAGCTTCTCGATTTCTCCCGTATGCAGAGCGGCCGCATGGTCATGAATTTCCAGATGCTCGATATCGTCGCCGAAATCGACGACGTCGTCTTTATGTTCGCCGACAAGGCAAGCAAGGAGGACAAACGGCTCACTTTCTATGAGCCGGAACAGGCCATTCCTGTCATGGGCGACCGCGACAAGCTCAAGCAGGTCATTATTATCGTCATCGACAACGCCATGAAATACAGCGAATCCGGCGGCGAAATCTATGTCTACACCTCCGTCGAAAACGATATGCTCACCATCGGCGTGCGCGACCACGGCTGCGGCATTCCCGCCGACCAGCTTCCCAAGGTCAAACAGAAATTCTACAAGGCCAATACCTCCAAGGGCGGCTTCGGCATCGGTCTGGCTGTCGCCGACGAGATTATCCGCAAGCACAACGGCGAATTCGTCATTGACAGCGTCGAGGGCGAGGGCACCAATGTCAGCATTATCCTCCCCGTCGCCCGCCAGAACAGCAGCATTGAAATCCCTCCCCCGGACCGCAAACCATCAGATTCTTCAGCACTGGAGTAATGCCATATGAGTAAAAAATCCAAAACCAAATACACCTCCATCGGCGGTCAGGCCCTCATCGAAGGGGTCATGATGCGCGGCCCCGCCAATACCGCGCTCGCTGTCCGCGTCCCGGATGGCTCCATTAAGGTCGAAAACGTTGACTGCCCGCTCCCTTCCGAGCGTCCTGCCGTCTTCCGTATTCCGTTCCTCCGGGGCATCTATTCCTTCTTCGACTCCATGCGCGTCGGCTCCAAAACCCTTATGCGCTCCGCGGAGCTGGCCGGCGAGGACGACGGCGAGGAGGAACTGTCCCCCTTTGAACAAAAGCTCAATCGCATCTTCGGCGAAAAGCTCTTCGGCGTGATCATGACGCTCGCCATGATTCTCGGCGTCGCCCTCGCGCTGCTTCTCTTCTTTGTGGTGCCTACCGCCGCGTACACCGGGCTTTCCATGCTCTTTCCCGCGCTTCAGGGGAATATTCTCCTCCGCTCGGCTTTTGAGGGCGTTTTCAAGATCGTCATCTTCGTGCTTTACATCTTCCTCTGCACCCGCATGAAGGATATGCACCGCGTCTTTGAATACCACGGCGCGGAACACAAGACCATCTTCTGCTACGAGGCAAAACAGGAGCTGACGGTCGAAAATGTGCGGAAATTCAGGCGTTTTCACCCCCGCTGCGGCACCAGCTTCCTGATCGTTATGCTCCTGATCGGCATTATCGTGGGATTCTGCATTCAGATCGAAACCATCTGGCTCCGCACCCTCATCAGAATCGCCTGCCTGCCCCTCATCATGGGCTTCGGCTACGAAATCATCCGCTTCTGCGGCAAGCACGACAACCTGCTCACCCGCATTCTCTCCGCCCCCGGTATGTGGATGCAGCATATCACGACCTTTGAGCCGGACGACAGCCAGATTGAATGCGCTATCGCCGCCATGAAGGCCGTTATCCCGGAGAATTCCGAGGGGGAAATCGTCTGATGGCCCGGCTTTCTGTCCGCGAGGTCTATCAAAACGGAAAATCGGTTCTTTCGGAGGCAGGGCTTGACAGTCCTGCCTTTGATGCGCTGCTGCTCCTGGAAAGGGCCTTCGGCATCGGCAGCCGCGCCGCCCTCGCCATTCACGGCGGGGAACCTGCCGGCGACGCCCAGACCGCCCTCTTCCGTGAACTGATCGCCCGCCGCACACGCGAGCCGCTGCAGTATATTCTCGGCCGATGGGAATTCGACGGTATGCCGCTTCATGTCGGCAGGGGCGTTCTTGTCCCCCGCGAGGACACGCTCACGCTCGTGGAATGCGCCGCCCTCCGCATGGCCGGCCTTCCCGCCCCCCGCGCGCTCGATCTCTGCGCCGGCTCCGGCGCGGTCGGGCTGGCATTCGCCCGCCGTCTTCCCCACGCGCGGGTGCTTTGCGTCGAAAAATCCCCCGACGCGCTGCCCTATCTCCGGCGGAATCTCCACGAATTCGGGCAGGGGCGCGTGGATTGCGCGCAGGCGGACGTGCTGCTTCCCCCGCCCTTTGACGGGGAATTCGACTGCCTTCTCGCCAATCCCCCCTACATTCCCCGCGCCGACATCGACTCCCTCGCGTGGGAGGTGCGCTGCGAACCGCGCATGGCGTTGGACGGCGGTCCCGACGGTCTGGATTTCTATCGCGCTATCTGCGCTCTCTGGGTCCCGCTTCTCCGCCCGGGCGGGCTGGTCGCCTTTGAAGCCGGATTTGACACCGGCGGCGGCGTCGCCGCTATTATGCGGGAATGCGGCTTGCAGCACATTGGCGTTCAGAAGGACTTTGGCGGCATTGACAGGTGCATTTTTGGTACTGTTGTTGCATAAATGCGATTTTGCACTTGCAATTTTCGCACAAATGCGTTATACTATAGGCAAAGATTCATTGAGAAGGATTGATTCACATGGCACAGGAAAAACAAAAGGCACTCGAAACGGCACTCTCCAAAATTGAAAAATCGTTCGGCAAGGGCGCGGTCATGCTTCTCGGACAGACCTCGACCCTCAATGTGGAGTCCATTTCCACCGGCTCCATCGGACTGGATATCGCCCTCGGCATCGGCGGCCTGCCCCGCGGCAGAATCATCGAAATGTACGGCCCCGAATCCTCCGGCAAGACCACCCTCGCGCTGCATTGCATCGCCGAAGCCCAGAAACAGGGCGGCATCGCGGCATTCATCGACGTGGAACACGCGCTCGATCCGGTGTACGCCGAAAATCTCGGCGTGGACATCGACAACCTGCTGGTTTCCCAGCCCGACAACGGCGAGCAGGCTCTCGAAATTACCGAGGAGCTGGTGCGCTCCGGCGCCATTGATGTGATCGTCATCGACTCGGTCGCCGCCCTCGTGCCCAAGGCGGAGGTCGAAGGCGACATGGGCAGCGCGTTCGTCGGAATGCAGGCAAGGCTCATGAGCCAGGCTCTCCGCAAGCTCACCAGCGCGATCGGCAAATCCAATTGCATCGCCATTTTCATCAACCAGCTCCGCGAGAAGGTCGGCGTGGTCTACGGCAATCCCGAAATTACCCCCGGCGGACGCGCGCTCAAATTCTACAGCTCCGTCCGCATCGAAATTCGCAAGAGCGAAGCCCTCAAGTCCGGTCAGGACGTTATCGGCGCGCGCACCAAGGCCAAGGTCGTCAAAAACAAGATCGCTCCCCCCTTCCGCACCGCCGAATTCGATATCATGTACGGCGAGGGCATCAGCCACACCGGCGAACTGCTGGATCTGGCGGTCAACCTCGGCATTGTCAAGAAGGGCGGCGCGTGGTTCTCCTACGGCGACACCCGCCTCGGTCAGGGACGCGACAACGCCAAGGTCTTCCTCGCCGACAATCCCGACATTGCCGATGAAATTGAAAGCAAGGTGCGCGAGAATTCCGCCAAGCTCCTCGCGCGCAAGAACGGCAAGAAGAAAAACGCCGCGGGCGATTCCTCCCCCGAAACGCCCGCCGACAGCGATCCCGGCGAGCTGCCGCCCGAAAGGGATGTGATTCCCCCTGATTTCGACGACGACTCGCTTCTTCCCATCGACGGCGCGATTCTCCTTCCCGAAGACGACCTTTCCGACGGCGATTTGCTCTCCGGCGAAGACGGCGGGACGCTTCCCGCGCCCGAAGAGCTGAGCCCCAAGCCCAAGAAGTCCAGAGGCAGGAAAAACGTCGATATCTCGGTTGACTGATCATGGACAGCGTTCTCATTACGGAAATACGTCCTCAGAAGGGACAGCTTTGCGGGCTGTATTCGCAGGGGGAGCTGATCTGCTCCCTTGACAGCCTTCTCGTCGCCGAAAAAGGGCTGAAGCCGGGGGAATTTGCGGTCGCAACGCTGCGGGAACTGCTGCGGCAGTCGCAGTTGAGACGGGCGAAGACCAAGGCGCTCCGCCTGCTGGGGGGCAGGGATTATTCCGCGCGCGCGCTTGCCGACCGGCTGAGAAAGGATTTCGATGAACGGACGGTGAATGACGTCGTCGCTTCCCTCGCGGAAATCGGCGCGGTGGACGACGCGCGCTACGCCGGCCTCCTGGTCGATCATTACGTCCGCGGCAGGCGTTTCGGCAGGCGGCGGGTCGCGCGGGAGCTGGCCGCAAAGGGCATTGATCCCGAAACGGCGCGCGAGGCCCTCGACGCCTGCGACGCCGACGAGCGGGACGCGATCCGCGAATGGCTCGAAGGCAGCCTCGGCCGCGATCTCGCCGATCAGAAGGGCGTCCGCCGCGCGGTCGCCACCCTTCAGCGGTACGGCTACTGCCTGAGCGACATTCTTCACGTCCTCCGCGAATTGGAATAATAAAAGCCGTGTCGGAAAACTCCGGCACGGCTTTTTTGCGCTGCCATTCCATTGAATTTTCGGGGCGATCAGGTCCTGTAGTCGCCGTTGATCCGGACGTAGTCGTAGGTGAGGTCGCAGCCCCACGCCTTCGCGTGCGCCTGCCCCTGATGCAGGTCGATGTGAATGAAAATTTCGTCGGCCGCAAGCATTCCGGCGGCCTCTTCCTCCGAGAACGCCACCCCCGCGCCGCCGCGGCACACCGCCACGCGCCCCCGCGCGGAGGACAGATCCACGTCCACTTTGTCTATCTCAAAATCCGCTTCGGCATAGCCGATCGCGCAGAGAATTCTGCCCCAGTTGGCGTCTTCGCCGTACACCGCGCATTTGACCAGCGGGGAGCGGATCACGCTTTTGGCGACGGTGATCGCCGCGTCGAGATCCGGCGCGCCCACGCATTCGCATTCGATGAGCTTGGTCGCGCCTTCGCCGTCCTTGGCAAGCATTCTGGTCAGGCGCATCATGACATCATACAGCGCGGACCGGAAGGTTTCATATTCCTCACCCTCGGACACTACCTCGGCATTCCCTGCCAAGCCGTTCGCCATCAGCAGCACCGTGTCATTGGTGGAGGTGTCGCCGTCCACGCTCAGGCAGTTGTAGGTCACCTTCACCACGTCCGAAAGCGCGCGCTGAAGCAATTCCGGGGAAACGGCCGCGTCCGTGGTGATGAAATTCAGCGTGGTCGCCATGTTGGGATGGATCATGCCGCTGCCCTTCGCCATGCCGCCCATGCGGCAGCGTTTGCCGCCCACCTCAAATGCCACCGCGATTTCCTTCATCACGGTGTCGGTGGTCATGATGGCGTTGGCCGCTTTGCGGTTGCCGTCATAGGTAAGCCCCGCCGCCAGCTCCTCTATGTGGGCGGCAATCGGTTCGATGGGGAGAATCTGCCCGATTACGCCGGTGGAGGCAACCACGATTTCCTTCGGATCAATGCCCAGCGCGCCCGCCGCGAGCGCGCACATCTTCTCCGCCTTCTCCACGCCGTCCGCGTTGCAGGTGTTGGCGTTCTTGCTGTTGGCGATGAAGCCGCGCGTTTTGCCCCCCGTCGCCGCGAGGTGCGCCTTCGTCACCAGAATCGGCGCGCCCTTGACCTTATTGGTGGTGTAGACCGCCGCCGCGCCGCACATGACGTCGCTGACGACCAGTCCGAGGTCGTTCTTCTTCTTGTCGCTGTTCAGTCCGCAGTTGAGACCGTTGGCCCTGAAGCCCTTCGCCGCGCACACGCCGCCTTCTATCGTTTCAAACTGCCTTTCCGTAATTCCGTTGATCATTGCTTCTCAATCCTTAAATATGTATTTCGCAAAATATCGCCGCGCGTTGCGTGAGAAGATGTCACGCACGAGGTCTTCGCTGTAATTTTCCCGCAGGAAGTCCTCGTACAGCGCGCCTGCCGATTCAATGCCCGTCATGCCGCACGGGAGGTCGCAGCCGTCGAAGTCGCTCCCCAGACAGAGTGCCTTCCCGCACCCCAGCGCCAGCATATGCTCCGCGTGGCGCAGAATGTCGGCTGCCGTCGCCTGTCCCCCGTCCCGGAGAAACGCCGCGTGGAAATTCAGCCCGATCAGACCGCCGCGCCCCGCTATTTCCCGGATCATGCCGTCCGTGAGGTTGCGGGGGTTCCCGCAGAGAGAGCGCGCGTCCGAATGGCTGGCGATGAAGGGTATTTCGCTGATGTCCGCCACGTCGCGGAACCCGGCGTCCGAAAGATGGGACACGTCTACCGCCATGCCCAGCCGGTTCATGCCGCGCACCACCGCGCGCCCCGCTTCCGTCAGCCCCCGCCCTTCCTCCGAAAGGACGCCGTCGCCCAGCTCGTTCGGGGCATTCCATGTCAGGGTGATCAGGCGCACGCCGTCGTCGTACAGCGCGCGAAGGCGTTCCGGATCCCCCGCCAGCGCGGAGCCGCCCTCCACCGACAGCACCGCGCGGCATTCCGCCCGCGAACCGCTGAAGGAGGCCGCGTCCCGCAGTATTTCCAACCGCCCGGGAAGAAGCGATTCCTGCCGGTACAGGTAATCCCGCACCCGCTCGTAATGCCTGATCGCCCGCGCCCCGCGGTATTCGTCCGGCATGAAGACGGCGAATACCTGCGTCCAGTTTTCCAGATATTGTCCCCTGTCCAGCGAGAGGTGGCGCGCCCCTTCCCGCAGACCGGTTCCGCCGCCGCGCACCGCGCATTCGTAGGCGGTGTCGCAGTGCAGGTCAAAGAATTCCATTTGTGTCACCCGCTGTCAGTCCCGGCCGGGGATTCCTTCGATTTTTTTCAGGAAGCTCCTTCTGTGAACCGGCGACGCGCCGTACTTCCGGAGCATTTCAATGTGCAGCGCGGTGCCGTAGCCCTTATGCCTGGCGAATCCGTACTCCGGATAGAGCCTGTCCAGCTCCAGCATGAAGCGGTCCCTGCTCACCTTGGCGAGAATCGACGCGCAGGCGATGCTCATCGACGCCCCGTCCCCCTTGACGATCGTGCGGCTGGGGATTTCCAACTGCGGGGGGCGGCGGTTGCCGTCGATCAGGCAGCAGTCGGGACGGATTTTCAGCCCCGCCACCGCCTGCGTCATGGCGATGTAGGTCGCCTGTAATATATTCACACGGTCGATGGTTTCCACGTCCACGCTCGCCACGCAGGTATCCGCGGCTTCCTTGAGAATGATTTCAAAAAGCTGTTCGCGCTTCTTCTCCGACAGCTTCTTGGAGTCATTCGCGCCCTCAATAAGCTGTCCCTCACGCAGCACCACCGCCGCCGCGTAAACCGGGCCCGCCAGCGGACCTCTGCCCGCTTCGTCCACCCCGCAGATCACGCGGAAGCCTTCGCCGGCGGCTTCCTTCTCGTAAAACAGCCAATCGGCCGGCGCCGACGCGCTTTTGTTTTTCGACATACAATCACCAGAAATAGAGAATTTGGAAAAATCTTGCCCTGCGCCGGGGGCGCTCCCCCAGTCAGCCTCGCCAACAAGTTGGCGTGACTGACAGCCCCCTCGGAGAGGGGGCCTATATTGCCGCCTTCTTTGAAGGATGTGGCTTGCCGGAGGCAAGACGGAAGGAGTCCTCTTTGCCTCCCTCCTTGAGGGAGGTGGCTTGCCGGAGGGAGTCCTCATGGGGTGAGGATTGCTTTCATTCTCCGGCGGTGGCGGGCGGAAGCTCCAGCGTG